>JAGGSY010000159.1 GCA_021158845.1 Caldisericia bacterium | reverse complement strand
CAGTATATACAAACTTCTATCCTTTATCTTATCAATTACATCTAAAATGTTTGGGAATGGTTTAGTGTTATCAAGCATATGCTCTTCATATATCTTAAAGAATCTATCTATAACTCCATCTCTAATCTTTCCATTCACATAGGAGAAACTCTTCTCAAGAAGAACATCAGTACCATTGCCTATAAACTCATATATCTTTTCCTCTGAAATAGGGGGAAGATTTTCCTCCTTGAGGAGAAAATTCACAGACCTTGCAATATCAATCTTTGTATCAAAAAGGGTTCCGTCAAAATCAAAGATTATAACCTTTATCTTTTTCATAAGTAGGGAGGCCTGTAGTCTCTAAAGTATAGGAAATCTATACCAACAGTTCTTGATGAAATTTTGGGAATTGGAGGGAACTTCCTTTTAAAGTGGGAATTAAAAACCATCTTTAAAACCTTATTAACCCTTGTTTTATCAAAACCTTCCCTCACAATCTCATCAGGTTTCTTCCTTAAATCAACAAGAAGGTATAGTATTTTATCTAATTCATCGTAGGTTATACCCATCTCTCCTTCATCACTTTGCCCCTCCCACAGTTCTGCTGATGGGATTTTATTTAAAATAAAATCAGGGATTCCTAAGTATCTTGCAAGGATTCTTACCTGAGTCTTGTATAGATCCCCAAGAGGAAGGATAGAAGATGCCATATCTCCATACCATGTGGTATATCCAACCAGGATCTCGCTTTTATTTGATGTTCCCGTGACAAAGGCAGAATACTTCTTTGATTTGTCAAAGAGCACTGCCATTCTTGTTCTTGCCATGAAGTTCCCCTTCCTTGCCCTATCCATATCCTCCATTTCAAAGTATGGATCACACATAGCTTTAATATCTACAATCTCTCTTTCTGTGTTTAGAATCTCTGTTATTTTTATGGCATCCAATTTTGATTTCTCTCCAAGTTCTCCATACGGCATAATTATTCCAATAACATTTTCATTTCCCAAGGCTTCAACGGAGAGATAAAATGAGAGGGTAGAATCAATACCACCACTTAAACCAATAACTGTTTTTTTAAGACCAATCTTCTCACTCTCCTCCCTTATAAACTCCACTATGTATTTCCTTGCAAACTCTTTATTTAATGTAAGTTCAATCATCATGAATCTCCTCTATATTTGAAACAATCAAGTCCACATCCTCTTCTCTCCTTAAGGGAAGTTTAAACCTTGCCTCTTCAATTAAAGAAGTTTTTATCTCTTTGGTTCCCATAGTCTCCTCCAAAAGAGGCAGGCTAAGTATGGTGGTTCCATATGGATCCTTAATACTTGAACCACCCATAAAACCTATCCCCTCCTCAAAACCAACTCTGTTTACAAAGAATATGAAGCTCTGAAATCTTGAGGCATAGGAAGATATGAGAGAATCTGTTGTCTTAAAGATACCTACATCTTTCTCATTGTAGCCGCCCCTTACTGGTATTGCAGATACAAAAATCATGAAATCAACATTTTTTAGATAGTATATAAGAGGTAGTGATGGATGAAAGAAATCTCTGCAAATTAATATCCCTGCCTTTCCAAATCTTGTATTAAAACTTTTAACTTTTCTTCCCCTTCCAAAGAATTTCAAATCTTCAAACATTCCATGTGTGGGAGGGTAGATCTTTCTATGAACATGAATGATTTTCCCATAAGATAGATAGGCTTGAGAAATGTAGAAATTCTTGTCCTCCCCTCTCTCCACAAAACCCACAACAATGTCAATCTTTTTACTTAAATCTGAAAAAATATTCTCAATCTCATTTCTATCCATTGCTACATCAAAAGTACCGTCTTCAAGGTAGTATCCTGTAAGAGATAGTTCTGGAAATATGATCAAGTCACTTTCCTCATCTATGGCATTTTTAATAAAAAGTTCATGTTTTTTGATGTTCTCATCGATCCTTCCTAAATTGGGATTTATCTGTGCAAGGGTAACTCTAAAATTCATTTCTTATCCTCCTTAAAAATGGTAACCTCATAAGGGCATATAAAAGGGGAAGACCAATAAGATAAGTTGCCAGTGCTTCACCTATTATTATTGAGAGAGATACTGATAGATACATTCTTAAATCAAAATTTGTAAAAGATAAAGTGTCGCTTTTAGAAAGAAGGGTAATATAAAAACTTACCCCAAAACCATTTATAAGAATAGGGGGAATTGGAGCAAGATAGGGCTTTTTTGTTTTACCTAAAAGGTGGGTGAGATACGCAGCAAGAAGAGTAAGAGTGGATCCGAAAACTACATCAATTATCCCAAAGGGTGAGAAGAAATTGGCAATAAAGCAACCCACAAAAAGACCTAAAATGGCTTCTGGAAATATAAAAGGTAGAAGTGTTAAGGCTTCAGACACCCTTATCTGGAATGCCTTGAAACTTATAGGTGCAAATAGAAGGGTTAAAGAGAGATACAATCCAGCAACAATTCCAGCTATGGCAAGCTTTCTAATTGCCTCCTTCTTCATCCTTTCTACCCTTTAAAAAGCCAAAGAATCCCCTCTTTTTCTCATTTTTCTCATCATTCTCATTTTGTTCCACAACTTTCTCCTCTTTCTCCCTCTCAGATTTCTCTTCCGTCTCCTCAGGTTTCTTCCCCTCAATCTCTCTCAACTTAGCTTCAAGCTCCTCTTTCTCTTTTTTTAGTGCCTCTAATTCATTCTCCTTTCTCTTTATATCCTCTACAAGTTTCGTAATTCTTTTGTTCAGTGATCTTGTTTTTCTTTTTAAGAGAACAATTTGAGGTAAGTGCCAGAGCCAGACAACGATAGCACCAAACAAAAGAGCTCCTATGAAGACAAAACCCACTGGTATAGGTTCTGGAGTTGACCATTTAAGAAAAGTGAGAGTAACCGGCTGACTCCCATTCTGAAAGAGGAAGATTATGGCAAGTATAAACAAAATGAGATAGATAACTGTTCTAATCATCTTTCACCTCCACCACAATTTTACCAAATTTTTTTACCCTAACCAATTTATGTTCTTAAGGTTGGATCAATTGCATCTCTTATCCCATCACCAAGAAGATTAAATCCAAGCACTACAAGTAAAATACATAAACCAGGAAATGTGGCTACCCACCAAGCTCCAGCAGTAATGTACTGATAGCTCCTTGCAAGCATAGCTCCCCATTCTGGTGTTGGAGGTTGAGCACCAAGTCCAAGAAAGCCAAGGGCAGCAGCATCAAGAATGGCGCTTCCGATACTTAATGTTCCATAAACTATTATTGGCGAAAGCACATTCCTTATAACATGTCTCCATATAATCATGTAATGTGGTTCTCCAATGGCAACTGCTGCCTCCACATACTCCATATTCTTCACCATCATTGTCTCTGACCTTACTATTCTCGCAATTTGTGGAGCGTAAGTTATACCAATAGCTATCATTGCTTTGTCCAATCCGGTTCCAAGAATTGCCATAATCACTATTGCAAGAAGGATACTTGGTATAGAAAACATAATATCTACCCCCCTCATTATTAAGCTATCTAAAATACCACCAAAGTATCCTGATATCATTCCAAAAAAAGAACCAAGAAGGACACCTATAATAACCGCTATAAAACCGACAGTAAGAGAAACTCTTGCACCGTATATAATCCTTGATAGAAGGTCTCTTCCAAAATCATCTGTACCAAGAAAATTTTGAAAATTTCCTGCCCAGAAACCAGGTTTAAACCTATCCTTCAGTGATTGAGAGAGGGGATTGAATGGAGCAAGATAGTTGGCAAAAATGGCAATAATTACTGCCACAATAATTATAAATAACCCTGCCATTGCAGTTCTATTCTTCTTTAAATATCTCCATATTACCAAAAATTCGTTTTTCTTTCTCATTTAATATCTTATCCTCGGATCAATATAAGCATAAAGAATATCCACAAATAGATTTACTATGGCAACCAAGAATGCAACAAATATAATGGAACCCTGAACAACTGGGTAATCTCTTGCACTCACAGCTCCAACAATATATCTCCCAAGACCGGGCCAGGCAAAAACTGTTTCCGTTAAAATTGCGCCAGCTAATAAAAGGGCAAACTGAGTCCCCACACTCGTCACAATGGGAATTAGAGCATTTCTAAAGGCATGCTTTAATATAACACTTTTTTCAGATAGACCCTTAGCTTTAGCAGTTCTCACATAATCTTTACTCATAACATCAAGCATGCTTGATCTCGTTATTCTTGCTATAAAAGCCATTGGGATTGTCGCAAGAGCAATACCTGGAAGAACAAGGTGTTTCAAAATATTGAAAAAAGCTTCAAAGTTGCCTGTAATTAAGCTATCTATGAGAAGGAAATTTGTGATTCTATTAACAGAGATATATACATCCATTCTTCCAGATATGGGAAGTATGTGCAGCCAGATTCCAAAAATAAGCATAAGCATTATACCTAACCAGAAAACCGGCATAGATACACCAAAAAGAGCTACAGTCATTGTTAAATAATCCCAAAAAGATTTTCGCTTCACAGCTGAAACTACACCTGCAAAAACACCAACTACCGTTGCAATTATCATGGCAAAGAGAGAGAGTTCAAATGTGTTGGGAAACCTGTATAGAAGTTCTTTTAATACACTATCTCCTGTCCTTACAGACCTTCCGAAATCTCCTTTAAGTGCGCTTTTTAACCATATAAAATACTGAACTATAAGTGGTTTATCAAGTCCCCACTTCTCTCTTATCTCCTGAAGTATCTCTTCAGTGGCGTGCTCACCTGCAAGCACCACAGCTGGATCACCTGGGGCAAGTCTTATAAGAAAAAAGGCAAATATGGAAACCACAAACAAGACAAGAACCAACTCAAAAACTCTTCTTACTATATACTTTCTCATAGCTCATAAAAAGAGAGGGGGGAATTCCCCCTCTAAAGAAAAATTACTTACCTTCCTCCTCAATATAGGTTGTGTCAAAGTGATAGTCACCAGTTGGATAAATCTTAAACCCTTTAACATTTTTTCTAAATACAAGCATCTGATTTGCGTGTGCAAGGCAAACCCATGGTGCATCTTCATGAATAATCTCCTGAATCTCCTTATAGTATTTTTTTCTCTCTGCTCTATCGTATGTCTGTTTAGCCTTCATATTGAGTTCATGAACCTTGTCATTCCTGTAGAAGGCAACATTTCCTGCACTTCCAACTGTTGCAGCATCTTTATCAAGAAGTACATAGAGAATGTTATCAGGGTCAGGATAATCCATTGTCCATCCAAGTAAACACATTGCATGTTCTCCAGCTTCTGTTTTTTGAAGGTATGTACCCCAGTCATAGCTTACTATTTTAGCTTTAATTCCAACCTTCTCAAGGTCTGCTTGAATTGCCTCAGCAATCTTTTGAGGATCAAACATGTATGGTCTTGCAACAGGCATTGCCCAGAGATTTGTTTCAAAACCATCTGGATAACCTGCCTCAGCCAAAAGTTCCTTTGCTTTCTCAGGATTATATTCATAATCTTCTATCTCATCGTTGTATCCCCAGAGTGTTGGAGGAAGTGGATTCTTTGCTGGAACAGCGGTCCCTTTATAGAGGTGTTTCACAATATCCTTCTTATTAATAGCATAGTTTACTGCCTTTCTTACCCTCACATCACCAAAATGTGGATCATAACCAGGAGTATCCTCACCCATATTCATTGCAAGATATCCTATATTAAGACCCGGCTGAGATAAAAGCTTCAGATTTGGATCGCTCTTGATCTTCTCAAGATCGTCTGGATTTGGAAACTCCATTCCCTGAACATTACCCTGCTGAAGCTCAAGTAATCTTACAGAGGCATCTGGAATTACCTTAAAAATTAACTTATCAATCTTTGGCTTTTCTCCCCAGTAATCATCAAACTTCTCCAGTGTTATATGATCATCTTTGATCCATTCAACGAACTTAAAAGGACCTGTTCCTACAGGATGTGCATACCATTCTTCTCCCCATTTTTCTGCACTTGTTGGACTCACTATAAACGCTGTAAACATAGCCATGGTTGTAAGGAATGGAGCAAATTTCTCCTTGAGTGTTATCTTTACAGTATAATCATCCACCTTTTCAGTCTTCTCAACTGCTCCAAAAACCCATCCCCAGTATGCCCATTCACCATACTTATGGAATGGGTGATTTGGATCCCTTTGTCTTTCAAGAGAGAAAACTACTGCATCGGCATTGAAATCTGTCCCATCATGGAATTTTACACCCTTTCTTAAATGGAAAGTGAATACCTTTCCATCATCACTTATATCCCAGCTTGTTGCAAGACATGGTTCAATCTCTGTAGTACCTGGTTTATACCTTACAAGTCCCTCAAAGATATTGTCCATAACGGTAACAGACTCTCCATCTGTTACATCCGCTGGATCAAGCTTTACAGCATCGCCTGCTTTTGCAAAGGTTAGAACAACAGGTTTCTTCTCCTCTGGTTTACAGGCAGTAAAACCTGCAATACCCACTAAAGTCACCAACAATACCAAAACAACCAGTGTGACACTGATCCTCCTAAAATGCTTCATCCCTACCTCCTTAAAAAACTTTTTTAAATTATATGGATATGTATAGGTGTTGTCAAGAAAGATTGAACAAAAATTGAAAAAAGAGCGTCAAATTGTATAATAAAAAGGATGAATATAGAGAGAGTTATAGCAAAAAACAGAAGGGCACTTTTAACACTTGATGTAGAAGAAAAGATTGAGGCAGGAATCTCCCTTCTTGGAACTGAGGTTAAATCCATTAAGGAGGGAAGGGTAAGCTTTAAGGATTCTTATGTAAGAATTGAAGATGGAGAGGCATACCTTGTAAACCTTGACATAGGACCGTATCCAAACGCTCATTTTGGGAATCACGAAAGGATGAGGAGAAGAAAACTCCTTCTACATAAAAGGCAGATACTGAGACTTCAGGGAAAGTTAAGTGAAAAAGGATATACAGCTGTGCCTTTAACTATATATATAAATGATAGGGGGCTAATTAAAGTAGAAATAGGAGTTGGAAAGGGAAAGAAGCTCTATGATAGAAGAAGAAAGCTGAAGGAGAAGGATTTGAAGAGGAGAATAGAAAGGGAGGTAAAATATGGGTATTAAATTAATCTCTGTCCTTTTAATAATTTTCCTTATCTTTCCGTTTATAAATGTCTATTCAGAGGAAAGGATAGAGGTTATAATCACACCTCCAACAAATATAAGGAGTGGGCCTGGGCTTGAGAATGAGATTCTCATTACTATAACAGAGAGAACTGTTTTAAAGGTTATTGCTGAGGCAAAGGATAAGGATGGGAGGGTGTGGTATAAGGTTAAACCCCCTCAGATTGGAAAGGAGGGGTGGGTTGCATCATGGGTTGTTGAGGTGAGGAAGATTGAGGAAAAACCTGTGAATGATATAGAGGTTATAATTACTCCTCCAACAAATATAAGGAGTGGACCTGGGCTTGAGAATGAGATACTTATAACTATAACAGAGAGAACTGTTTTAAAGGTTATTGCTGAGGCAAAGGATAAGGATGGGAGGGTGTGGTATAAGGTTAAACCCCCTCAGATTGGAAAGGAGGGGTGGGTTGCATCATGGGTTGTTGAGGTGAGGAAGGCTAAGGAAGAAGAAAAAGAAAATGCAGGTGTTATAAAGGAGTATACAAACTTAAGGACAGGACCATCCATCTCTTATGAGGTAATTAAAAAGATTGAACCAGATACAAAGGTATCTGTTTTAGGTATGGCTTATAACTCCTCCTCTGAAATATGGTACTTTGTTAAAACTGGAGATGATGCAGGATGGGTCTTTTCTGAAAAGATAAGGTTAATCCATATTGATAAAGTGGTTGATACAAAATCTGTAGATAAAAAGATCACTCTTAAAGAGGAGAAAACTTTATATGATGGACCATCAGAGGATATGAAAACAGAAGATACCCTACCCAAGGCTTCCGTTGTTACAGTAATTGGAGTTGCTTTGATATTACCGGACATTCAATTCTTTGAGATAACCTATAAGGGAAGAATATACTGGATAAAGGAGAAGGAAACTCATGGGGAAAAACCAGAGGAGAAAAAGGAAATCCAGATAAACAATGTAAAGTATAGAGTGGAGGAAAATGCAGTTGTAATTGAAATAGAAAGTAGTAAGGAGATAAAAGAGTATAAAGAGACCCTGTTAACAAATCCTTTAAGATTGGTTCTTGATATTTCAAATTCTTTACTCCTCTCAGGTAGTTTCTCCAAAGAGATTGACACATCTGGAGTTTTAAGGGTAAGGGGGGCTCAATTTCAATTAAATCCACCCATTACAAGAATTGTTGTTGATCTTGAAAAGAATTTAAAGTATGACATAAAGAAAACTTCAAGTGGCTTATCCATAACAATATTCACCAAAGGTATTCCCCCAGGATATAAAATATACCTATCTCAAGACCTCTTGTATATCTTTCCCGCTCCCTTTGAAAAGAATAATACCTTATACATACCACTGAAATCACTACTTGAGTCTCTTGGCATAGTCTATAAATGGGATAAAGATAAAAAGGAAATAGAGTATAGAATTGTGGGAAAAAGCATAATAATTAAAGACTTGAAAGTTGTTGAGAAGGGTGATGAAAAAAGAGAATTTAAGCAAAAACCTTACTTTTCAAAGGATGAAGTTTTTGTTCCCCTTTCCTTTATACCTTACATATTAGAAGTTGGGGTTTACTATAACAAAGAGACAAAAAGTCTGTATCTTGACCCATACATCCTTAAACTTGATTTAAACAAGGAATCTTCTCTAAAGGCAACTTTAACAATCTTTACTTCACATGAGGTAAAATTTACAAAGGTGGTTAAGGAGAATGAAATAATTTTAAAGATAAATGGACTCCCTTCTCCAAACAGGAATTTTAAAGATTACGATGTGGTTAAAAATATCTCCACAACGCCAAGAAAAAATTCATCCTCTCCTGTAACAGAACTTATTTTAAAAAATCAGGAAGGATACAAATCTATATCCATAAAGGGAATTAAATCCCCTCCAGGAATTCAAATTGTATGGTCCAAAGAGAAGGGGAAGGGACTTAAAGGGAAACTCATTGTCCTTGATCCTGGTCACGGTGCCTATACTGAAGGAATCTACTACGATACAGGAGCAGTTGGACCATCTGGCTCCTATGAAAGTAAACTTGTCCTTGATATTGCAAATAGGGTGAAGGAACTTCTCCTTAATGAAGGAGCAAGGGTAGTAATGACAAGGATGAAGGAAAATGATAGATCCACCCCTCACCTTGATGAGAGGGTAGAGATTGCAAATTCCTCTGGTGGAGACCTTTTTATATCCTTTCACCTAAATGCCTCTACATCACCTGATGCCCATGGAACTGAGACATACTACTTCCATCCCTTCAGCTACAAATTTGCAGAGATAGTTCAAAATAAAATAGTGAATGTCTTAAACACAACAGATAGGGGGGTAAAGAGAAAAGGATTTGAGGTTGTAAAAGATGTGGTAACCATGCCATCAGTTCTTATTGAATTTCTCTTCATAACAAATCCAGAGGAGGAGAAGATGATACTCAATCCTGACATAAGAGAAAAGTTGGCAGAGGCAGTTTTTGAATCCATAAAGGAGTACTTTGGTGAGTAAAATCGGAGTCTTTGACTCCGGGATTGGGGGGCTTTCTGTACTCAAAGAACTTATAAAAACCTTCCCAAAAAATCACTTCATATACCTCTCAGACGAAGGTTATTTCCCATATGGAACAAAAGAGAGAGAGGAGATTATAGAAAGGGGTGAAAGAATTGTATCCTTCCTTAAGGAAAAGAAGGTAAATTTAGTTGTTGTGGCATGTAATACCATGAGTTCTGTTGGATTGCCCTACCTTAAAGAAAAATTCAGTATTCCAATAGTTGGTGTAATAGAGGGAGCAGTGGAAAAAGCTATATCCACAACAAAAAATGGAAAAATTGGAGTTATATCAACTCCTCTTACAGCAAAATCCCACATATATAAAGAAAGAATTACCTCCCTACTTCCAGAGGCACAGGTTTTAGAGATAGGTTCACAAGAACTTGTAAATGTTGTGGAAGATGGGATGATAGAAGAAAATCCTGTTTTTCCTCTTGCAAAGAGGGTGCTTTCCCCTCTAAAAGATGTGGATACATTGATTCTTGGATGCACACATTTCCCACCTTTGGAAGAAATTATAAGAAGGATTATTCCGCATGTTAAGATTGTAGATCCTGGAAAAGAGATTACTTTTAAACTAAAGCATCTTGTAGAGTGTAATTCTAATTTGAAACTTGAGTTTTACACAACTGGAGATAAAAATTCTTTTAAAAGGAAGGCAAATATATTTATAGATGACTTTAATTTTGAAGTAAAAGAGATTGACATTTAAGCTTTAAGAATAAATAGATACAACTTCTCCCACTTTTTCTTTCTTCTCCTTGCCTGAATTTTTGTCTTTATCTCCTTTAATACTGAGTATCCCTCCTTATCAAAAACCTCCTTCAAAGAATCTATAGCCCAGTCTCCAGAAAAATTTGCATAACTTAGAATTATAAATCCACCATCTTTAAGAAACCTTTTTGCCTCACTTAAAAATCTATGTATAGTTTCACCGCCTCTATCGTGAACGCTTTTTCTTCTTCCTTTACCCCTTACCCATGGAGCATTAAAAATTATTAAATCAAACTTTCTATCAATTCTTTCAAATAAATCTCCCGGTTTATAAACATATATTCCTTCACCTTCGGTATTTATAAGGGTTGAAGCCACTGCCTCTGGTAAAATATCAGATGAGAAGACCTCCACATTTTTATCCTTCAAAACTCTTTTTGTTAGAATTGAGAGGACTCCTGATCCACACCCCATATC
>JAGGSY010000158.1 GCA_021158845.1 Caldisericia bacterium | reverse complement strand
CTTTTCTCATAATCACTTAAGTATAAAATATAAAGAGATTAAATTCAAGGATGAAGATTTTCGATGAGATATGACAGACAATAAACATTTATGGGGAGGTAACTAACCTCCCCATATTCAACTCACTTTACGAGTTTTGCTCCCTCATCAAGAGCTTTAAAGTTTACCTCCACTAAGTGTTTCTTTCTTTCACCCAAGAACTTCTCCACTGCTTTTTTAATCTCCTCAAGAGGAATCACTCCTGTTTTAGTTATGAAGGCACCAAGTACAACCATATTCGCTGTTAACGGGTTACCAATTACTTCTTCAGCAATTTTATTTGCAGGGATTTCCAGAACTTCAATGTCATCTCTTTCCACTTTTCTATCTACAAGGGATGAATTTACAATAAGGAGGCCACCTTTTTTAACTCTTGGTTCAAATTTATCAAGGGAGGGTCTATTCATAACAATTATATTTTCACTTGTGGCAAGAACAGGAGATGCAATGGGTTTATCAGAAACAATCACAGTACAGTTTGCTGTTCCACCTCTCATTTCAGGTCCGTAGGATGGGAAGAATGTAGCATTAACACCCATTCTCGTAGCAGCTTCACATATAACCTCTCCTGCAAGCATTACACCCTGACCGCCAAAACCAGCAATTATCACTTCAAGATACATCACTCCACCCCCTCTTTAACTTTAAATTCACCAAGAGGATAGTAAGGAATTAACTCTTTTTCTATTCTATCAAGGGCTTCAATGGGAGTCATATGCCATTGAACAGGACACGCGGAGAGAAATTCAACCATTGAAAAACCTAATCCTTTAAGTTGAGCATTAAATGCCTTCCTCAAAAATTTCTTGGCTTGAACTATTCTTGCCGGTTTATTAACAGCTGCCCTCGCAATGTATGCTGGTCCCTCAAGAGTTGCAAGCATCTCACTTACTCTTATTGGATAACCACAAACATTTGGATCTCTCCCATATGGACTTGTGGTGGTTTTCTGTCCAACAAGAGTTGTAGGTGCCATCTGTCCACCTGTCATTCCATAATTTGTGTTATTGATAAACACGACAGTAATCTTCTCTCCTCTTGCTGCTGCATGTACAATCTCAGCCATACCAATGGATGCAAGATCACCATCACCTTGATATGAGATAACAAAGCTATCAGGACTTGCTCTCTTTATACCCGTTGCCATGGCAGGCGCTCTTCCATGAGCTGCCTCAACTCCATCTGTTTTAAGATACTCATACCCGAGGACAGAACAACCCACAGGCCAGACTATTACAGTCTTCTCTAAAAGGTTCATTTCATCTATAAGCTCTGCAACTAATCTATGGATAATTCCATGATGACATCCAGGGCAGTAGTGGGTATTCTTCTTCTCTAAGGATTTTGGAAAAGTGTATATAGGCTTTACAGTCATTTTATTTCACCTCCTCAAGTTTTTTCTTGAAAAACTCCTTTATCTCATCAACTGTTGGAACCATTCCTCCCGTTCTTCCATAAAAGAATACTGGCTTTTTGTCCTTTATTGCAAGGTTCACATCCTCGAGCATCTGACCAAGATTCATCTCCACATCGAGGAAGAACTTGACTTTATCAATAAATGCTGCAAGTTCTTTATATGGGAAGGGCCAGAGAGTTATGGGTCTAAATAGACCAACCTTTATACCCTCATTTCTCAATTCATCTACAGCAGATTTCACAATTCTTCCTGTAGTTCCAAAGGCAACAATTAGATACTCTGCGTCATCACACCTATACTCTTCCCATCTCTTCTCCTTCTCTTCAACCTCTTTATACTTCTTTTGTAGATCAAGGTTTATCTTTTCTAAATTTTCAGGCTTTAGGTCAAGGGATGTTATTATGTTTTTAGGTCTTCCCTTTGCGCCAGTTGTTGCCCATGGCTTTTCTGGTAGATCTTCAGGTTTTATATCATATTTAAATTCAACTGCTTCCATCATTTGTCCAAGAATACCATCAAGTAAAAGTTCCACAACCATTCTGTATTTGTCTGCAAGATCAAAAGCTACCGGAACTAAATCTACAACCTCCTGAACTGTGGATGGTGCAAGAACAATTAAATGATAATCACCATGTCCTCCACCTTTTGTTGCCTGAAAGTAATCTGATTGAGCAGGTTGTATATCTCCAAGACCAGGACCTCCTCTAACAATGTTTGCCACAACTGCTGGAACGTTGGAACCAGATATATATGAAATCCCTTCCTGCATAAGTGAAAAACCTGGTGAAGAGGTAGATGTAAAAACTCTCTTTCCTGCGCATGCTGCACCATAAACCATGTTTATCGCAGCAACTTCACTTTCAGCCTGAAGGTATGTTCCTCCAATAAGAGGGAGTTTTCTTGAGAAATACTCTGGAGTTTCATTCTGAGGAGTTATGGGATATCCAAAAAACAATCTACAACCAGAACGAATAACTGCCTCTGCAAGTGCTTCTGCCCCTTTCATAAATATCTTTTCACTCATTTTTTCACCTCCTCCTTAATCCTGTAAACCTCAATGGCTGCCTCAGGACAAACCTGAGCGCAAATCCCACACATTATGCATCCATCCTCATCGACGAGTATTGTTGGATGATACCCTCTGGAATTTAAATTCTTATCCATGGCTAATACATGAGTGGGACAGAAATGGATGCAATACCCACACTCCTTACAACGCTCTCTGTCAATAATTACTTTACTTGGCTTTTCCATATTCCCTCCTTATCTTTCTCCTGGATACTTTATAAAAGTCTTCATAGGGAAAATATACTCATAAAACTCTTCATCCCTAAACTTATCCACCATACTCTCCTTCACACCAACAAACGCAATAGGAATACCTAAAACCCCACTTACCTCCTTAACAACTTTGTAACCCTTAATTACATCCTCCTTTTTTGTGTGTTCCCGCAAATGAGAATTTGAAACTATACCACTTATCTTAAGGCCACTAGCAGATTCAAGAGTTTTTATTGCATTTTCTATCTCCTCCTTCGTTTGGGTAAATGGCCTGAAGATGTTTACAACAAAAAATAAATTATAGGGGAATTCTCTTAACTCTGGAAACTGCCTTAATATAAAGGAACTCTCCTCTCCTCCTCCAATATCGTAAACACAAAATCTATTCTCATCGAAAATACAAGATTTTGTTGCATGAATGAGTATTGGAAGGTCTGCCTGTTTGTATTTTTGTGGTGGTGATACCACATTAACTCCAAATTTCTCTATCTCATCTTTTAAGTCCCTAAGTCTTATATAGGGCTTCATTATGTCAAGGTCGATGAGATCCACATCTTTGTCTTTCTCTTTTCTCAGTTTTATGGCATAATTTATTGAAATTTCTGTCTTTCCGCTTCCAATTTCACCAATAAATATTGTTATTTTCTTTACATTATTCATAAATCTTTGCCTTCTCTTCTCCTCTCAGAACTCTCAAAGCACCAAAGGCAAGTGCTTCCATTTCATTCTCTCCAGGATAGATCTTTACTGGAGCAATAAAGGATACTCTCTCTTTCACCCACTCTGTTAACATCTTGGAGTAAGCAAGACCACCAGTAAGAATTATTGCATCAACATCACCCTTCAAAACTGTTGCCATCTCACCAATGGTTTTTGCTATTTGATATGCCATAGCTTCGTAAATTAATTTAGCGTGTTCATCTCCCTCCTCTATCATCTTCTCAACCTTTCTGGCATCGTTGGTTCCAAGATGAGAGACAAGGCCTCCCTTGCCTGCGAGTTTCTTAAGCATTTCCTCAAGGGTAAACTTCCCTGAAAAACACATATCAACAAGTGCCTGTGTAGGTAGACCTCCAGCTCTTTCAGGAGCAAAGGGACCATCTCCATTTAAAGCATTGTTTACATCAACAACTCTTCCCCTTCTGTGGGCACCAATGGATATTCCTCCACCAAGATGGACTACAATAAAGTTTACATCCTCATACCTTTTACCTAAATCTGACGCAGCCTTTCTTGCCACAGATTTCTGATTTAAGGCATGGAATATACTCTTTCTTTCTATCTCTGGCAAGCCGGAAATCCTTGCCAGATCATCCATTTCATCAACAACAACTGGGTCAACAATGAATGCAGGAATTCCAAGAGGTTTTGCAATCTCATAGGCAAGGATACCACCAAGATTACTTGCATGTTCTCCCTGAAGTCCTATGCGTAAATCGTGAAGCATCTTTTCATTAACAAGATATGTTCCTCCAGGAACAGATTTTATAAGTCCACCTCGCCCCACAACTGCTGAAAGAGAAGATAGAGGAATTTCTTTCTCTTTTAAAAGGTTAAGAACAATATCTCTTCTAAATTCATACTGATCAACAATTTTCTTAAATTTCTTAAGTTCTTCTGCATCGTGCCTTAAAACTTCAGTAAACAATGGTTTTTCACCTTCAAATACGGCAACCTTTGTGCTTGTAGAACCTGGATTTATAACAAGAACTCTCTCCATTTTTAGCCTCCAACACTTTGAGGGGGCAAAGCCCCCTCTTCTCTAAGTTTTATTAAATCCAACCTCTCACCTTCATAGCTTCTACCACTCTCTTTATCGAAACTACACCTGCAGCAACTCTCATTCCTATGTTCATCTCCTTATGGGTATTATAAACATTCTGGAATGCACTCTTCATTTTCTTTTCAAGTTTCTCAAGGACTTCCTCTTCTGACCAATAATAACCGTAGTTATTCTGAACCCACTCAAAGTATGAGACTGTAACTCCACCTGCATTTGCCAGAATATCTGGAATAACAAGTACCCCATTCTTTGTGAGTATCTTATCTGCTTCAGGTGTTGTAGGACCATTTGCCGCCTCTGCTACAATCTTTGCTTTAACTTCATTTGCATTCTCACCTGTTATCTGGTTTTCAAGTGCCGCTGGGATAAGAATATCGCATTTTACAGTCAAAGGTCCTTTAGAACCTATCTCTTTTGTTCCAGGGAATCCACTTACACTCTTATTTTTCTTCTTCCAATCTAAAACCTTGTCAGGATCAAGTCCATCTTCTGAATATATTCCACCTTTAGAGTCACTAACAGCAATTATCTTTGCCCCTCCATCATGCATAAGTTTTGCAGCCCAGTAACCTGCATTTCCATAACCCTGAATGGAAACAGTTGCACCCTTTAAATCTATACCAAGAACTTTGACTGCCTCTTCTATGACAAAGCGTGTACCCATAGATGTAGCAAATCCTCTACCCTTTGAACCACCTATAATTATTGGTTTTCCTGTAATGACACCTGGTACATTGTAGCCTTTGATCTTTGAATACTCATCCATCATCCATGCCATAATCTGTGGGTTTGTATATACATCTGGAGCGGGAATGTCTCTCTCAGGACCTATAAACTGCCATATAGCATCAATGTATCCCCTTGACAATCTCTCCAATTCTCCTTCACTCATCTCTTTAGGATTACATTTTACTCCTCCCTTCGCTCCTCCATAAGGAATGTCAACAACCCCACATTTTAATGTCATCCATGTGGAAAGTGCCATAACTTCATCCATAGTCACATTTGGATGAAATCTAATTCCGCCTTTTGTTGGACCAAGTGCATCATTGTGCTGAGATCTAAATCCAGCGAAAATTTTAATACTTCCATCATCCATTTTAACAGGGATTCTTACACTTAAAACTCTTTTAGGCCATTTTAAATACTCAATAACCTCATCGGAAAGCTTAAGAACTCTACATACTTCCTCAATCTGCTCTTGAACAATCTTGAAGGGATTTAATTCCTTCTCCATCTCTACCTCCTTTTATTTAAATTTTTTATAAAACCCACCATGCCTCCCTTACTATTCATGTGTACCTTGACACAAGAGAACTTAGAACAATTGAATAGAATTTAGATTCGGGAGTATCTGCACGGGATGGAAGAACCACTGGAACTTTTGCTCCTATCACAACACCTGCACTCTTTCCATCGGATAGATAATTCAAAATCTTAAAGAATATATTTCCCGCTTCAATATTTGGAACTATAAATACATCTGCATCGCCAGCAACAGGTGAATCTATGCCTTTGTGCTCTGCAGCCCATTTTGAAATTGCATTGTCGAAGGCAAGAGGGCCATCAGCTATGATACCTTTAATCTGTTTTCTTTGAGCCATCTTTGCAATAAGTGCTGCATCAAGGGTTGATGGCATTTTTGGGTTAACTATTTCAATGGCAGAAAGAAGTGCAACCTTTGGAGTTTCAATTTCAAGAGCTTTAGCTACAATGAGGGCATTCTTAAGAATCTCTACCTTCTCCTCAAGACTTGGTGCTATAACCATTCCACCGTCACTCATTATTATAAACTTGGGATACCTTGAGCATGACAAAACACCAACATGGGAGAGAAGTTTATACTTTCTTATCCCCTTTTCTTTATCAAGAACGGCATGCAGTAAATCCGGTGTTTTTACAAGGCCCTTCATTATAAGATCAGCTTTACCCTCCCTTGCAAACTGAATGGAAAGTTCTATGGCTTTGTAGTAGTCCTTCTCCTCAACAATTTCCATGTCAGGTTCAATATTTGCCTTCTTCAAAAACTCCACAATCTTCTCCTTGTCACCAATTATAATTGGTTCAATGATACCTTCATCTTTAGCTTTCTTGATGGCTTTCAGATCCTCAACCTCATAAGGATTGGCAACTGCAAGTCTTCTCTTCCCAAGTCCCTTTGCTCTTTCCACCAACTCATCAAAATTCTTAAGCATATCTACCTCCTTAAGTATAGATTTTGGCTTCTTCCTCTCCCCGAAGGACTCTCAATGCACCAAGAGCGAGTGCCTCAAGTTCCTTTTCACCGGGGAAGAGGACAATAGGTGCAATAAATGAAACTCTCTCTTTTATAAGTTCCACAAGTCTCTTTGAATTAACAACTCCCCCTGTAAGAATAATCTCATCCACATCTCCCTTGAGAACTGTTGCATCTGCACCTATCTCCTTTGCTATCTGATATGCCATAGCTTCAAAAATAAGTTTCGCAAAATCATCTCCCTCCTCTATTCTTCTCTCCACCTCTCTCATATCATTTGTACCTAAGTATGCGACAACACCTCCTTTCCCCATAAGCTTCTTTTTAATCTCTTCCTTTGTATACTTTCCTGAAAAGCACATCTTGACTAAATCACCAGATGGGAGACCTCCACTTCTTTCAGGAGAAAAGGGACCACCAGAACTTGCATCATTTACATCTACAATTCTTCCCTTCATAAATGGTGCAATTGATATCCCTCCTCCTATATGTCCAACTATAAAATTAAAATCTGAAAGTTTCCCTCCCTTTTCCTTTGCTCTTTGAATCGCAACTCTCCTCATATTTAAGGCATGTAAACGGGATTTTCTCTCAATCTCTTTAAGTCCTGATATTCTTGCAAGGGGAATAAACTCATCAACAACCACTGGATCGACAATAAATGCAGGAATTCCAAGAGGTTTTGCAATCTCATAGGCAATTACCGCACCAAGATTACTTGCATGTTCAATTGGAGAATTCTTTGAATCTTCTATCATCTTCTCATTGACTAAATATGTACCTGCAGAAACTGGATGTATAATACCTCCTCTCCCCACAACAGCTGAAAGTTCTTTCAGGTCTATATGGTTTTTGTTTAGAAAATCAACAACAGCACTCTTTCTAAACTCATACTGATCAAATATTCTCTCAAATTTAGAGAGAAATGCCGCATCATGAGTTATTGTCTCCCTTAGAATCTCCCTCTCATCCTCAAAAAATCCAACCCTTGTGCTGGTTGAACCAGGATTAATAACCAGTATTTTATACACCTTCTACCTCCCTTTGTTTTAATAATTCTCTTGCATGATTTATAGCTGTATCTGTAACTTTCAAACCACCAATCATTCTTGCTATCTCATAAACTCTCTCTTCGTCTTCAACTCTTTTAGCTGTAAGATAGGTTTTACCCTCGGTGAAATTCTTTGATAGAACAATATGAACCTCACCAAGAGATGCAATTTGGGGAAGGTGGGTTATAACTATGGTTTGTAAATTCTTTGATAGATTGAGGAGTTTTCTTCCAACCATCTCTCCAACCCTCCCTCCAATTCCCTGGTCTATCTCATCAAAAACTATACAGGGTATCTCCTCTTCGCTGGCGAAAATTGTTCTTATTGCAAGCATTATCCTTGATAACTCTCCCCCTGATGCAATCTTATTTAATGGCTTTTCACTTTCACCTGGATTTGGTGCTATGTAAAACTCTACCATTTCAAATCCCCAGTTGTAAGGTTCAAGTTTCTTTCCATCAAAGGGCAAACCATCTTCGCTTTCTTTCTCCAAAAATTTTATATACACCTTTGCCTTCTCCATTGCAAGATCAGAAAGCTCCTTTTCTATTCTTTCTTCAAGGATTCTGGCGTTTTCTTTTCTCTTCTCTCTTAGAAATTTTCCTATTGATACAAGTCTATCTTCAAGCTCCCTCTTTTCCTTTTCAAGATTCTCAAGTTTGTATGTTCTATTCTCTAATTCTGAAAGTTCATCTTTAGAGGTTTCAAGGAAATTTAGAATGTCTTTTGTGGTTCTTCCATACTTTCTCTTAAGTTCATCATATGTTGAGAGCCTTTCCTCTATGCTCTCTAATTCGTTTGGATCAAATTCTATCTCCTCTTTTCTTTTTTTGATAGAATCCACAACATCTAATAACTTTGATTCAACCTCTTCAAGGATAGGTAAAAATTCCTCTACCTTCTTATCAACATCCTGAATCTCACTGAGAAGTTTCTCTGAAAGAGATACCGATTCAACTGCACTTCCCTCCTTTCCTTGAAGCAGAGAGAACACATTCTGATAGATCTCTTTAAGTTTTGACACATTTCTTAGTATGCGGCTTTTTTCCAATAGCTCTTCTTCTTCTGACTCGCTTATTCCGGCATTTTCAATCTCTTCTATAATAAACCTTAGATAATCTTTTCTCCTCTGGGCTTCCTCCTGTGTGGATTTAATTTTTTCAATTTCTTTTTTTATATTTTTGTATTTTAAAAGAATCCTTGCAAATTCCTCTCTTTGTTTTAAAAACTCCTCTCCTATAAATCTATCAAGTAGTTCCAAGTGTTTAGCCCTATTCAAGAGAGATTGGGGTTCGTGTTGACCATGAATATCTATAAGGATTTCGCCAATCTCCCTGTATAGAGAGTATGGAACCACCATACCATTTATTCTAAATTTTTGCCTTCCCTCTTTTGGAATCTCTCTCTGAAAGAATAATACCTCATCTGAAATGCCCATTTCTTTAAGCTTTAATAGAGCTTTTTCACTATGGGAGACATCAAATGTGGCTGACAAAAGAACTTTGTCAGTTCCCTCCCTTAACATCTCCTTTGAAAATTTATTTCCTAAGGTAACTCCAAGTGCTGTTATTAGAATTGACTTCCCGGAACCTGTCTCTCCAGTTATTACATTTAAACCCTGTCCAAATTCTACAGATAGATCTTCAATAATCGCAAAATTTCGTACATTAAGATTTATTAACATCCATATATATTTTATCAAAAAATAGACAAAATAAAATAGAAAATTTTTAAATCCTACCAAAAATTTGAGAAAGTAAGCTCCTTGCACTATTAAAGTCTGACCTAAACAAAAGTTTTAATTTTTCACCAGATGTAGTTGTTATGAAAAGGGTATGTGGATTCTCATACTCTACATCTCCATCCTCATCATAGGAAACACTCCCTTTCTTAAGTCTTATTTTACTCACATTCGAGGGGACTATGAAAAAGTTCCCTTCTGTTTCTTTTAATATCTCTTCTGGATCCATATCAAAGTATCTTTTATAGAAGGTAAGACCTGTCCCGAGTTTAGCAAAAAATTGTCTTACCTTACCCCTCCCCTCTTCTTCAAGTTTCTCTGCTCTCTTTTTTGCCTCCTCTTTTATCAACTCCTTTCTGAAACGGGCAAAAATCATCCTTTTATCTGTAATAACAAGATTGTAAAGAATGCTTTTAAATAAACCTTTCTTTAAACTCACATTGGGAAGTGCTCCCAGAATTTTCTCTTCCATAATTTTTCTCCTTTTCTCAATTAATGAACTAATTATATCAAATTTCTACGGTTTTTCCATGATCTACCACAATTTCTTCCTCTTAAGGGAATTAAGAATACGAAGATCTTTTCCCAAAAAAACAACCTAATCCTTTCTGCTAATTATGGTATATAACTCATGGTTTTGTGAAAATTATTGTTAAACTTGAGGGCTCTGAAATAGATAAAAGTTCATAGGTTTGAAGTGAATTATAGTTTTGATTAGGAAAAGAGAATTCATGTTTTGAATAAGAGCTATAAGAGAGGTGATTAA
>JAGGSY010000157.1 GCA_021158845.1 Caldisericia bacterium | reverse complement strand
CCACCATATACTTTATT
Source organism: Caldisericia bacterium (assembly GCA_021158845.1). NCBI lineage: Bacteria > Pseudomonadati > Caldisericota > Caldisericia > Caldisericia bacterium. The sequence goes on along the minus strand of JAGGSY010000157.1, from coordinate 7,263 downwards.
ATCTCTTCCTTCCTCTTTGGAATTTTTCTCTGGAAACTACACACCGATTCATAGAATTGGACTTAAATTTGATGGGAGCAACATAAGCTATTTCTTTGACTCTGATACAGGAAGTGCATCAGATTCAGAATTTACATCTGGAACAATTATGCTTAGGGGAGAAAATCAGAATACAAGAATATACTTTGATGATGTCTGTGTGGAGGGAGAATGAGAAAGGGAATTAGCCTTATAGAAACAATTATAGCTATTACCCTTATAGCAATAATCATAACACCTCTCGTATTATACTTTGATAGCACAATTAAATTCTTTCACACAGCAAATCCTTCATACAAAACGGTTTCTGTTATAAACGATGCAATGAATGAGATAACTGATACATTGAGACAGGCAAAGGATGTTGGAATAAGTGAGGAGACTAAAGTAGGTTTTATAGTTCCTTTGAATGATGGAAGGGATGAAATGAAAATTATATTTTCAGCTGATACATCCAACTATCTTATAGTGAGGGAAGATGATAATGGAAGGAGTTATGTTCCATACTACAACAATCCAGACACACCAGATGAAGATAGGGTTCTTCTAAAATTACAATTTACATACTACGATGAGGATGGAGATAGAACAACTGATCCAGCAAGGGTTAGGGTGGTGGAGGTTTCAATTTCAGCTATTTCAAAAATTGATCCTGAGCGAACCTCTCGTGTAGATATGAAAAGTGTGGTAACATTAAGAAACAGGAAAGAATGAAAAAATTTCTTGGAATAACCATAACACATGGAAAGATACTATCCTCGCTCTCAATTTTAAAGAGAGGGAAGGTCTCCATTGATAAGTTGAGAGAGGGAGAGATTGATACATCATCAGACTCTCATATAGTAAGAGATTTAAGGAAATTTGTAAGAAAGAACAGACTTAAGGCAGGGGATGTAACCTTTGGAATTCCAGAGGAGGAGGTAACGATAAAGATTGGCACATACCCAAAGATGCCAAGGGAGGATTTGAGGAAGATACTACTTGACGAAATCTCCTCATACAAGATATTTGAGAATGACTATCCAGTGCTTAACATAGTTAAGTTGGGCGAAGAGAATGGGAGGGAGAGAATCCTTTTGGTATCAATTCCAAGAAAGAGGGTCGTTAGATGGATAAATATAATAAGGAAAGCTGGATTAGGGTTGAGTAGAATAGAGTTAAATCCAGTATCTTGTTTTAGGGCAATTAAATTTCTCAACAAGAAAAATCTCACTGGTTCAGGCGCACTTGTCTTTTTAAACACATTCAAGACAACACTTATATTTTTTAAAGATGAAGATATTCTTTTTTTAAGAGAGTTTGATATTGGAATTGAGAATATGGAGGACAATGAAGAGCAGTGGGTAAATGAGGTTTCAAATACTATTTCTTACTACTCAAGGGCGGAAAAGAAGATAGTTGAAAAGATGCTCATATCTGGTGTTGAGAAAATTCCTGAGAAACTTTTAAGCTCTTTATCAGATAAACTGGGGATAAAGATAGAGAATGAAGATCAAATAAAGGGAGTTCCAATCCATCTTTTAGCACCAATTGGACTTTCCCTTTCAAGATTGGGGGATAGGGTAAATATAAACCTTATACCAAGAGATATAATTGAGAGACCAAAGGATGAATTAAAGACTTTCTTTTTAGGGTTATTCATATTTATCGTTGGTGTTCTCATCATCTCCCTCTCCACATACCTTATAAATTCACAGAAAACAACAGATATGGCAATTAGAGGAACTAAGGATAATCTAAAAAGGATTGAGAGGTCTCTTGAAGATCTGAAAGGTGTTGAAAAGGAGTACAAGAGACTCTCCGATGAGCTTAAAAAATTGAAGGATGTAACAGGTGAGTTTGAAAGTATTAAATTATCACTTATATCAAAGATAGATTCCCTCAAGGGAGATGTTGTGATAGTGGGTATAAGTATGGATAAAGAGAATCATATCAATTTGAATGTTGTTGGAAATAGATTCCAATCAATTTTCTCTTACAGGAAAAGGTTGATTGAGAGTGGATATTTTTCAGATGTAAGGATAGGAAGGATGGAGAAAAGAGGAGGTAAGGGTGTGGCATCCACAATAGAGATTGAGATTAAAGGAGAGAAAGGTGATTAAAGAGTATGTCCCAAAGATAAAGAAGGTTCAAAGAGTTATGCAGTATATACTTATTTTTGAATTGATATTCTTTACAGCTTTTGTTGGATATCAATTCTTTGGCTGGAAAAAGAAGATGAACACACTAAACAAACTAACAGGACTTGTATCAGAGAGGAGTGAGTTGTTTACTCAGCTTGGAAATATGGAAAAAGAGACAGAGAAACTTGCCATTGAGATAAAAAATGAAAAGGAGAAGTTTTTTAAAAGGGATGAGTTTGAAAGTTTTGTGGATGGACTTGAGGAGAGATTAAACTCCTTTGGTTTGAACTTGAAGTCTATATATATTAAAGATTCAAAAGATGAGGAGTATTCTCTAATCTCTGTAGATCTTGAAATCTCTGGAAAGATGGATAAAGTAAAAAAATTTATCTCATTTTTAGAAAATTATGAACACCTAATCCTTGTGAGGAGAGCAAATCTACTCTTGGGGGGCGAAGATTTTAACTATTCCCTCATCCTCTCCCTTGATTTCCCCATATATGAGGATTAGTGTCCCCCTCTTGTAATAAGTCTTGCCATATCAAAGAGTGGAAGGTATACTGCAAAGGCAATAAATCCAACTATTATTCCAAGAACTATTGTAAGAGTTGGTTCAAGGAGTGCAACAAACCTCTTTATATCAGAATCAAGCTCTCTCTCAAAATAACCTGTCATTTCAGACAAGACCTCCTCTAAATTTCCCCCACTCTCTCCTACCGCTATCATCCTCGTAAATATCAGGGGAAACTTCTTCGTCTCTAAAATTGCCCTGCTTATACTTTCACCCTGCATAATCTTCTCCCTTGCCTCATCAATTGCTTTTGAGATGGTAAGATTTCCAGCAATCTGAGAGAGGAGTTCAAAGGCTTCACCTATGGATATTCCACTCCTTATAAGTGTCTCAAATGTGTGGGAGATTCTTAAAAAGATATTTTCTCTATATATCTTTCCAAGTATCGTAGGCATGTTAAAGAGAAACTCATCTATCCTCTCCCTTCCCTTTTTGGTGGAGGAGAGACTTCTAAACAGGATATAGATAATAAAGATAGCAATGGCAATTACCCACCAATAGTGAATAACTCCATTGGATACAGATATAAGTATCCTTGTTGGAAGGGGAAGTTTCACACCGGCACTTTCATATATCTTTGTAAAAACAGGAACAATTGTTACAAGGATGAAGACCACTGCTATAAGTATTAAACTTACAACTATCTTTGGGTATGTAAAGGCATTTCTTACCTTCCTTCTCAACTCCTCCTCTTTCTCAAAGAAATCTGCAATTCTTAAGAGAACAGAGTCAAGATTTCCCGTTGCCTCTCCAACATGAACTGTCTCAATAAACACCCTTGGAAAAACATCTCCAAGTTTTCTTAGACTCTCTGAGAAGGATTCTCCACCAATTATATCCTCCCTCAACTTAGCTATAATCTGCTTTAGGAAAGGTTTTTTTACATTTTCCTCAACTGCATCAAGGGCGCCAAGTATGGTAAAACCTGATCTAAGGAGGAGGGAGAGTTGCCTTGCAAAAAATATTATATCAACAGGTTTAATCCTCTTTAATACAACTTTTCTTGTCCTCAACCTTTTAATCTCTATTATATGAATACCCCTCTCATGGAGGAGATTCCTTGCCTCTTCCTCGCTATTTGCCTCTACCTCACCCCTTGCAGGGCTTCCACTTTCATCTCTTCCGATATACTTAAATATCATTCCTCAAGCCTTATAACCCTTAATACCTCCTCAAGGGTTGTAATTCCCATCTTAACCTTTTCAAAACCAGCTTCAATAAGAGAAATCATCCCCTCCCTCTCTGCCTCCATTCTTATTATCTCCGAAGATTCACCACCCTTAATTATCTCTCTTATCCTTCTTGTGATGGGAAGTATCTCAAAAACACCGGTTCTTCCCTTATAGCCTGTAAAATTACAACTACTGCATCCCTTTCCCTTCTTTAGAAGAACATCCTCCTTTACCTCCCCAAAGAGTATCTCCATCTCCTCTCTGGATGGTTTATAATCAATTTTACACACAGGACATATTGTCCTTACGAGTCTCTGGGCAACAACCCCTATAACAACTGATGAGACAAGATACGGTTCAATACCAAGATCAATGAGTCTTACAAGGGTTGAGGGAGCATCATTGGTGTGGATGGTTGAAAGGACAAGATGACCTGTTAATGCAGCTTCAAAGGCAATTTTTGCCGTCTCAAGATCTCTAATCTCTCCAACCATTATAATATCAGGATCCAGTCTCAAAAGAGATCTTAATCCTGTGCTAAAGGTTATGCCTGCCTTGGGATTTACCTGTATCTGGACAATTCCCTTCAACTCATACTCTATTGGATCCTCAATTGTTACTATGCTCTTCTCTGGTGTGTTGAGTTTGTTTAATGTGGAGTAGAGGGTTGTGGTTTTCCCGCTTCCAGTGGGACCTGTAACAAGAACCATACCATATGGCTTACTTACTATCTTTTCAAAAATCTTCTGCTGAGATGGAAGCATCCCAAGTCTTTCAAGCTCAATTAGAACCTGTGCTTTGTTTAATATCCTCATCTCCAACTTCTCACCAAATCTTGTACCGATGGAGGAAACTCTAAAGTCATACTCTTTCCCATGAATCTTCATGGAGAATCTTCCATCCTGCGCCCTTCTCTTTTCAGCAATATCCATACCAGAAAGCACCTTCACCCTTGATATTATAGAATCATCAACACCCTTAGGAACTGTCATCACATCAATAAGCATTCCATCTATCCTGTATCTAACCCTTGTGTATTCCTTCTCTGGATCAAAATGTATATCTGATGCATTTTGATTTATTGCATCCTCAATTAAAGAATTGACAAATTTTACTATTGGTGTTTCAGGAACAATCCTCTCTCTCTCCTCCTCCACTTTTACATCGCCAAGGGTCTTTGATGCCATTGTTTTTATGTTAAAGTATTGATTCAAGAGTCTCTGAAACTCCATATCTGTTACCACAAATGGTTTTATCTTAAGTCCTGTTATGTCCCTTATCTCGTCAATGACAAGGGGATTTACCGGTGGAAGCACAGCTACTTCAAGGGTATCACCCTCTCTCCTCACAGGAAAAATCTTTTTCTCCTTCACAATAGATTCAGGGATGAGATTTACAACATCTGGTGATATGAGAATGTCTGAGATCTTTTTATAACTCACACCATACTGCTCTCCCAGCACTTTCCCAATCACATCTGGAGATACAAGTCCCATATCTATGAGGATCTGACCAAGGGGAACGCCCGTCTTTTTTTGTTCCTCAAGAGCTTTTTTAAGGTCCTCTTCTCTTATAATACCTTTGCTTAGGAGTAATTCTCCAAGGGGTTTTCTCTCTGCCATTTTTTTAATTATATCAGGATTTCCTATAAAACATCCCCTCCTGAATAAAGAGGAAGAAACCAAGAAGAATAAATATGTCTCCTATGCTTATCACCTGATTCAATATAGGGATTGGTATTATGTCTCCTAAAAAATTTAGATTTGTGTCTTTACTCATTAAAACGCAGTTGTTAAACCTTGTATAGGTCTTTAGAAGTTCAATTTTGGTGTGTGCACCAACACTTTGGAGTGCCTTAATTGAAACTGGCATATAACCATAGTTAAAGAGAATCACGAGAAAATTCAGGAAAAATCCTAAACCTATAACTCTCATGGATTTAAGATGAAAATTTGAGGAAATGGTGATGAGAACAATAAGGTATGAAATTATGAAAAGGATTCCTGTGTAGTTTTTAAAATTGGATGATTGGAACCAGGATGAAAAGATAATCACCTGTATCAAAAAACCTATGAAGATAAAAATCGGGTTCTTAAACTCCACATTTGAAAAATTTTTAATGGAACCTCCCCTTAAATACCCAACGATTAAGGAGATTCCTATTATGATGGGAATGAAAAGCACTAAACCTCCCCTCTCTTGAAAAGTTCCTTTAATGCCATGACAACATTTTGGTCAAACTTACTCTTGTTTTCCTCAAGATACCTTATAGCCGCCTCCTTTGTCCATGCATCTCGGTATGGCCTCTCAGATGTGAGAGCTTCATACACATCACAAACTGTAAGAATTCTTGCCTCAAGTGGTATTCTTGAAACACCATCCTCTGGATAACCTGATCCATCCAACTTCTTATGATGATACTTAACTATGGTGGAAACCTCCTTAAGATAAGGGAATTTACTCATAAGTTCTGCACCAATGACAGGATGCTCCTTTATTTTCTCATACTCCTCTTTTGTAAGTTTTCCCCTCTTATTCAGAATCTTCTGTGGAACAGCGATCTTACCAAAATCGTGTACTTTGGCTGCCATTATAAGTTTCCTCTTCGCTACAAGATCAATCTTCATCTCATTGGCAACCTTCTCACAGATTCTTGCAACATTCTCAGAGTGTTCCTTTGTATATTTGTCAAAATCATCAACTATCCCTGCAATAACCTCCATAAAGTTCTTTGCAGCTTCCTCTGTCTCTGAAAGCCTTTTAAAGGAGTAATAGACAGAAATAAAGAGGGGGATAAGAAGAATCATTGCGAGAGGTTCTGTCTTTAATATATAGGCAAACAAACCTCCTAAAATAAACATTGATAAAAACTGAAGCAGTATCTCGTTCCTTCTAAACATGAAGAGAAAGGTGTCTAAAACCCTGCTTTTTGAAACAAGAGCTGTTATTGTAGATACAAGGAATGAGTTGAGAAGGAAATAGATGAGACCTGCAACAGTTACAGCAGAGAATCCGGTTAAAAGTGGATACTCTTTTCCTTCAAGAGATATTATAAAATTATAAGCAAGGGAGGAGATACCAACGGTGATGACATACTGAGAAAAGTTAAACATTGTCTTAAACCATTCTACTTTCCTCAGCATATCCCCTATGATACCGCCAATGGAGGAAACAAGGGTTGCAATAAGTGGATTGAACAAAAATATTGAAGCAAAGGTAGCCGGGAGAGATAAGGTTATAGATACCCTATTGGAGTTTATCAATGTGAATTCCACGCGGTAAAGATCTGAAAGGGAAATAAAAACTAACAAAAATATAAAAATTAGAATGTTCCCCTCAAATTTGAAGGAAAAAAACT
>JAGGSY010000156.1 GCA_021158845.1 Caldisericia bacterium | reverse complement strand
AACTTATCTACTGTAGACAGTTATAAATTTATCCAACTCTGTGGTTTCATCGGAAGAAACAGAATTCCCAAACTTAAGAAGTTCCAACTTTAAAGTGCCTTTTCCTCCCTCTTTCTTAACCTTACATAGAACAAAATAACCTTTTACATCCACCTCAAAGGGAACAGTCCCTTTAATCTCCTTTATGATCGTTTCTCCTGTATTCTTTGTTACTTTATAGTAACCACTGAATGTTACCCCCTCTGTTCCAGACACATTTATTGTAAAGAAAGAATCGGTAAGTCCACCAAAACACCCAGTTAGGAAAACCAGTAAAACAAAAACAGTTAAGATAACAAAAACTTTTCTGTTCATCTCTCCTATTAAATTATATAATAAAGTTTGTAAAAGGCTAAATTTGTGGTAAAATTTTTCCCTAAATGAAAATAGAGATAAAGGTGAAGAAGGTAAGAGGAAAGTGTCCCTTGGGACACAGAATTGGAGATAGATGGATTGTAGAAGATGCCATAACTCCAGAAGGTTTATGTATGCATGCTTTCTATGTTCTTTATCCCTGGATTCAGGTTATGCGTATGGGAGGAAAAATTCTATGGGAGGAAGATGGGGAGGTGGAGGTTCCTTGTATAGATGAAAAAAACCTTGTAGTTTTTTCTCTAAGGAGGATTGAAGATGAAGAGTGACCTTGAAATAAGTAGAAACGCAAAGGTAGAAAGAATTGAAGAGATTGCCAGAATGCTTGGTTTTTCAGAAGAAGATATTATAAAGTATGGAGATTACATTGCAAAGGTTAAACTCTCTGTATGGAACAGGATAAAAAACAACAGAAATGGTAAATATGTGGTTGTTACAGGAATAACACCTACACCTCTTGGAGAAGGAAAAACAACTACAACCATAGGATTGGGACAGGCGCTAAGCAGACTCGGAAAGAAGGGAGTTGTGTGTATAAGGCAACCCACCCTTGGACCTGTTTTTGGAATAAAAGGTGGTGCACATGGAGGTGGATATGCCCAGATTTATCCCTTAACAGAGTTTGATCTCCATTTCACAGGGGATTCATATGCAGTGTACACTGCTCACAATCTCCTATCTTCTTATATAGATAACCACCTTTATAGAAAGAATAAACTTGGATTTGATGTGTCAAAGATTACATGGAGGAGAGTAATTGATCTATCTGATAGAAGTTTAAGACATGTTGTTATAGGACTTAGGGGAGATGGATTTACAAGAGAGACAGGATTTGATATAACCTCTGCATCTGAGGTTATGGCTATTCTTGCCCTTTCAAAGAACTTGAAGGAGTTAAGGGAAAAACTCGGGAAAATTGTTGTTGGTTTTACATACGATAATAAACCAATAACTGCAGAGGATTTAAAGGTTGCAGGGAGTATGGCAGTTTTAACAAAGGATGCCCTAATGCCAAATCTTATTCAAACCATAGAGAGAACTCCTGTTTTTGTGCATACAGGTCCATTTGGAAATATAGCGCATGGTAATAGTTCTATAATTGCAGATCTCTTTGCAATAAAGACTGGAGATTTTGTAGTAACAGAGGCAGGTTTTGGTGCTGATCTTGGAGCAGAGAAATTCTTTAATATTAAATGCAGATACTCGGGGCTTACACCAGATGCCGCTGTTCTTGTGGTTACTGTAAGAGCTCTTAAGATGCATGGTGGTATTGGAAGGATTGTTCCAGGAAAGCCCTTACCGCCTGAGATACTTGAAGAGAATATTGAAGCTGTAAAGAGAGGTAGCGAGAACATGATAAAGCAGATTGAGAATATAAAGATTCACGGTGTTCCTGTGGTAGTTGCAATAAACCTATTCCCTGATGACCATGATAGCGAAGTTGAGTTAATAAGAAAGATGGCCATAGATTCTGGTGCAGAGGATGCAGTGGTATCAGAGGTATTCTCAAAGGGTGGTGAAGGGGGTATTGATCTTGCGAAAGCAGTTATAAAGGCGAGCGAGAAGGGAAGCAATTTTAAATTCCTATATCCACTGGAAGTCTCCATAGAAGAGAAAATTGAGAGAATAGCAGTAAAGATCTATGGAGCAAAGAAGGTCTCCTACTCTAAAAGAGCAAGAAGGAAAATCAAGCTCTTTTCTTCTCTTGGATACGATAAACTGCCCATATGTATGGCAAAGACACATCTATCTCTCTCTCATGATCCAAACTTAAAGGGAAGACCCAAAGATTTTGATTTTCCTATAGAGGATATAAGACTTTCATCGGGAGCAGGTTTTCTTGTTCCTCTTGCTGGAGATATAAGAACCATGCCCGGTCTCCCATCTGTTCCATCAGGCAACTTTATAGATATAGATGATGATGGGAATATAGTTGGTCTTCATTAGTGTACTTTTGTAAAATAGGGACTTAAGAGATGGGAGAGATTATTGATGTAAAACCTCTAAAGGAAAGGTTAAAGAAAGAGATAAAAGACAAGGTTTTTAGACTAAAGAGTAGAGGAACTCACCCAAAGGTAGCTTTTCTTTTTTCAAAAGAGAATAAGGGAGCAGATATTTTCCATAGAATTCTTGTTAAATTGGGAGAAGAACTTGGTATTTTAACAGAAACAATTGATGTAACGAATCTTTCAATAGGTAAAATAAAGAAACTTATTGAAGAACTTAATAGAGATCCAGAAGTTCATGGAATATTTCCCATACGACCTCTTGGGAGTAAAGAAATAGAAAATGAGATCTTTTCAACCATGGATCCAGAGAAAGATATTGAGTGCTTGACACATGAAAACCTTGGTAGACTTTTTTCCTTTTCGCCGAAGTTTATTCCATCAACTCCAAATGCATCCTTTGAGATACTGAAGTTCTTTTTGAATAAGAAGAAGATAAGTATAAAAGATTACTATGGGAAAGTGGCAGTGATTGTGGGTAGAAGTATAACCGTTGGAAGACCTCTATACATCCTTTCCCTGATGAATAATCTTGTACCGATAAATCTTCATTCAAAGGTCTCTGATATTTCAAGATTTACGAAGATTGGAGATATTATCTTTAGCTGTGCTGGCGTTCCCCATCTTGTAAAGAAAGACATGGTAAAAGAGGGCTCCATTATTATTGATATAGGAATAAATGTTACAGAAGAGGGTATAGTTGGTGATGTTGATACAAAAGGAGTTGTTGAGAAAGTCCTTGGTATAACTCCTGTTCCTGGAGGGGTTGGAGAGATAACAAATCTATTTGTATTTAAATCCCTCCTCTCTGCATTAGAGTGAGTTCAGCAATTTTCCTTCCTTATTCTTAAATTTTTCTTTGTGTTAAAATTAGGAAAGGAGGTGAGAAATGAAGATTTTTATTGATACTGCAAAGATTTCTGAAATTGAAGAGGCAATATCCTGGGGGATAGTTGATGGTGTCACCACCAATCCCTCTCTTATTAAAAAGGCGGTGATTTTCTATAAGGAAAAGGGAGAGACATTCTCCTTGGAGGAATACATAGAAAGACTGCTCCTTGTATGTGGAGACAGGCCTGTAAGTCTTGAAGTGATAGGAAGTGATTTTGAATCTATGGTTAAAGAGGGGAAGTTTCTTTATGAGAGATTCAATTCTATAAATAATAATGTTGTTATAAAGATACCAGTTTCTCCTTCCATGAAAGAGGGAGACGGAAGGGAGTTTGATGGGTTAAAGGCGATAAAAAAACTCTCTGACGATGGCATACCTGTAAATGCCACTCTAATTATGACACCCAACCAGGCACTACTTGCAGCAAAGGCTGGAGCGAGATACATATCTCCCTTTGCAGGGAGAATTGATGATTATTTAAGAAAGAGTGTTGGTATAACATTTGAAAAGGGAGATTATTTTCCCGGAGAAGGACTCTCTTTGAATGAAATATTGATTGAAGATGATGGTGTGGTAAGTGGAGTGGATCTTGTGGCAAGAAGCGTTGATATAATTGAGACATATGGTTTTGATTGTGAGGTTATAGCTGCCAGTGTCAGAAATAGAGTTCAGGTGATAGAGTTGTTGGAGACTGGCGTTCATATTGCCACAATTCCCTTCCATGTGCTTAAAGACATGATAGGTCATGAAAAAACTCTTGAGGGAATGAAGAAGTTTACTGAGGATGTTGTTCCAGAGTATAAAGAGTTGTTTAGATAGTCTGGAGGTTCTATGCGTAAAAGAAGGATCCATCCAGTATTGAAAGTTTTTTTAATAATTTTAACAATAATCCTTGTTCTTCTAATAGGAGCAGGAATATATGTTTATAGAATATATCTTACCTATGCAACCTCCCTCCCCAGTATAAAGGATATTCAATATGAACCACCAGAATCCTCTGAGATATTCGATAGGAATGGAAACCTAATTAAAACTGTATTTTTTGTTGAAAATAGAATATATGTTCCTCTATCTGAAGTTCCTAAAAATTTTATAGATGCCCTAATTGCCAGTGAGGATGCAAGATTCTTTGAGCATCATGGGGTTGATTTTAAGGGTATCATAAGGGCTGCCATAAATAACATAAGAGCTGGGAAGATTGTAGAAGGTGGTTCCACAATTACTCAGCAGCTTGTTAGAGAACTGTTTTTATCAAAAGAGGTGAGTTTGGATAGGAAGATAAAAGAGGCAATACTTGCCCTTCGCCTTGAAAAGATTTACTCAAAGGAGGAGATACTTGAATAC
>JAGGSY010000155.1 GCA_021158845.1 Caldisericia bacterium | reverse complement strand
CTTCGTCTTTTTCTATCAATACCGTAAATTGACATCCCATTTTTCCCTCCTAACTATGACTTTTTGTAGTGCCCATGGGGGCAGGACACAACTTATTTATTTGTCTTCAATTTCCAAATCTTTTATCATTCTTCTAACAACTTCAAGCATTAAAGGTAGATGCTTTTGACATACAATAAAAACGACTTCTTCATCTATATCAAAATAGTGATGGGCAATAACATCTCTCATTTTCTTTGCTTTGTCCCATTCAACCTGAGGATACTTCAGTAAAAACTTACCTTCTGTAATTTTGTCTATCTGTTTTAAAGCTTCTCCTATAGCTATCAATTGCATACATATAGAATCCAGCTTTTCTAAACCCTCTTCATCACTTACAAAATCATTAGGATTATTAATTACAGAAAACCTTTTTAAAACAATATTAATTGAATTTTCTATTTGTCTTAATATATCTAAAACAAGCTCTTTGTCATACATAAATCGCTTCTTTCTTAATCCTCATTTTCAAAATTTTGTTCAAATTTTTTCTCATCCTGATTAAATCAACCTTACAACCAAGTAACTTATTAAGTTCTTCTTTAATATCCAATAAAATAAAAGGACCCATTACATTTTCTACTTCTATCACCACATCTACATCACTACTGTCTCTCACATCTCCCCTTGCTACAGAACCAAAAACTCCCAATTTAGTAATACCATATTTTTTTTCTAAAATGGGTTTATATCTCCTTAGTTCATTTAAAATCCTTTCCCTATTCATATATCTCCTCACATTTTGCACCGGGCACCTCTGGGCAAATAGCCCAATATCCACCTTCAGGGGCGGGCTCAATAATTGCTGTAAACTCAGCTTTCATGTCTTTCCTCCTATTAAAAGTTCCTCATACTCCGCCATTTTTCTTTTCACAAAATCCCGTGCCTTGCCTTTTCTTTGATGTATTGGGGTGCTGGGTTTTGGGTGCTGGGTGCTGGGTAAGATGATAATCCGATACCTATTTTTTTACCTAATACCCAATACCCAATACCTAACACCTAACATTTCAACAACTTCTCATATTCCGCCATCTTTCTTTTT
>JAGGSY010000154.1 GCA_021158845.1 Caldisericia bacterium | reverse complement strand
TTTCTTCTCAATTATTGCAGGAACAGCTACTACTTCAGCTTCAAAGTTTTCACTCTCCCCATAATACACCACATACCAATGGGTGTAGTAGTAGGCTCTAAAGGAATAGAAGAGGGATAGAGATACTACTATTAGGATAACTATGGTTATGAATATCTTATTCTTCATTAAATCCTTGAAGAGGGAAGGGTCAAACTCAAAAACTAATTTTTTATCTTTAATTTTAACCATTCTCTCCTTCGTTAATTTTAGATTAAAAATTCTTTAATTTGTTTCTTTCATTTAAAAGGTTTAATACTCCCTTTTAATCCATTTTCCAAAGCCGGGTTCAACAAGGAATCCTTTCTCTAAATCAAAAACAACCTCTCCCCTTATCATTGTCTTAACAACCTTACCAAAAATCTCCCTTCCCTCAAAAGGTGTATATTTCCCTTTACTAAAGAAATTCTCTCCCTTTATCTTCCATTTTCTCTTTGTATCTATAAAGACAAGGTCTGCATCCGAACCGGGAAGTATCACTCCCTTTCTTGGGTATATATGAACTATCTTTGCAGGATTTTCGCTTATTACTTCAACAAATCTCTTTAAAGTTATTTTTCCCTTCATAACTCCTTCAGAGAAGATCAATGGAAATATTGTATCAATACCGGATATTCCTGCTCCAACCTCAAATATGTTTTCCTTAAGCTTTTCCTTCTCCCAGTTGGCAGAGAAGTGGTCAGAGGCAATGGCATCAATGATTCCATCTTTAAGAAGTTCCCATAGAGTTTCCCTATCCCACTCACCTCTCACAGGGGGAGAGGTTTTTACTTTAATTGGATCCCTTAATAAATCTTCCTCAGAAAGAAGTAGATAGTGGGGAGTTGTCTCAACTGTTATCTTTGCCCCTTCCTCCTTTCTTTCTTTTATAATGATTCCACCCTCTCCTGTGGATAGATGCGCTATGTGGAGTCTAACTCCCTCCTCCATGGCAATTCTTGATGAAGCCCATATACAGAGGGGTTCTGCCTCATATACCCTTGCCTGAATCCAAGCAAGTGCATCTTTCCTTCCCTCCTTCAACATAAGTCTTGTGAAGTGGTCAACGAGGGAGAAGTCCTCTGCATGTATGGTAAATAAAGCATCAAAATCACTGGCGAAGGAGAAAAGCTCCTTCATCTCTCCATATGACACCCTCTCATAGGTTGGAGCAGAGGAATAGCCATATATCTTAAACCCAATAACTCCTTCCTCCCACTGCTCTTTCAACTTTGAGAATTCTCCTTTCCTTACTTCCTCTCCCGTTACTCCCCCATACAAACAGAAATCAACAAAGGACTCTTTGCTTATCACATTTAGTTTTTCATGAAGAGACTTTACATCCCTCACCTGAGGGATTGAGGTGCATGGCATATCAACAACTGTTGTAATACCACTTGATGCAGCTCCCATACTCCCTGTTTTGAATGTTTCCCTATGGGTGTATCCTGGATCGTTAAAGTGGACATGCATATCAATTCCACCGGGAAGAATGAGAAGACCTGTTGCATCTATTATCTCCTTACCATCTGGATTAAATTCACCTATACCAACAATCCTTTCCCCATCAATTAAAATATCATGGTTATTTAACTTTCCCTCAAAGAAAACCATTCCATTCTTAATAAGTTTCATTTTATCCTCCTGTATCCCATAGGGATATAATTTTGAACTTGTCTGAATCCACAAGTCCAAGGTCTGTTATCTTAAGATGGGGTATAACAGAAAGAGCCATAAATGAAAGGGTCATAAATGGGTCATCCATTGGACAGCCAAGTTCCTTTGTAATCTTCACAAGTTTTTTAAATTTTAAATCCACCTCATAAGCTGACCTGTCTGTCATAAGACCTCCAAATGGAAGGGGAAGCAAATCAATAATTTTTTCATCCTTTGCAATACAGATACCACCACCATGAGACTCAAGGGCAAATATGGATAGAAGCATATCCTTGTCGTTTGTTCCAACAACTATTATGTTGTGGTTATCATGGGCAATGGTTGATGCAATAGCACCTTTCTTTAACTTAAACCCTTTTACAAAACCAACACCAACATTTCCAGTTGCTTTATGCCTTTCAACAACGGCAATCTTTAGTATATCTCTACTTGTATCTGCTATTACATTGTCCCCATCAACTTTTGGCTCAAACTCGTATCTTTCTGTAATAAGAGAATTCTCTATTGCTCCTATAACATTCATCTTCTCCCCGCCTCTTTTGACCCTGAGTTTTTCATAGGTCATTGTCTTTACATTAACTGTGTTCTTAACCCCTCCTTCAGATTTTGTTCTCTCATAATCAAATAGAGGCTCCCTATCCTTTGCAACAAGTTTTCCTCTATGGAACACGAGGATTGGTTCAAAATTAATTAAATCTGAGAATACAACAACATCTGCAAAATAGCCCGGTGCTATACCTCCTCTTTTCTTGAGCTTAAAGTATGTGGCAGGGTTAAGGGTTGCAAGCCTTATGGAGAGAATGGGATCAATACCCTTTTTAACAAGTTCTCTCACTATGGAATTTATGTGTCCCTCTGTGATTAAATCTCCTGGATGCCTGTCGTCGGTACACAGAAGAATTCTTGGGTATGTTTTTTCATCTATGAGGTGGTAAAGTGCATTTAAATCCTTTGCAACACTTCCCTCTCTTATCATTATCCACATTCCTTTTTTAAGCTTCTCCTTTGCCTCATGAAGGTTTGTGCATTCATGATCAGATAAAATCCCAGCTGTAAGATAGGCATTTAAATTCTTACCCATAAGGAAAGGAGCATGTCCATCAATGATCTTTTCCTTGCATAACTCAAGTTTTTTTAAAACCTCTCTATCTCCACTCACAACGCCTGGAAAATTCATAACTTCTCCAAGACCAAGAACTCTTGGATGAGACATGAATGGATAGAGATGCTCTGCCAAAAGTCTTGCTCCAGATGTTTCAAAGGGAGAAGCTGGAACACAGGAGGGAAGCATAAAGAATATATCCATTGGAAGATTCTCTGTGGCATTAAGCATAAACTTTATCCCTCTAACACCTGAAACATTGGCAATTTCATGAGGATCAGCTATAACATACAGGGTTCCCTGTGGAACAACTGCCTTCGCAAACTCACCAGGGATAAGGAGTGTGCTTTCAATATGCATGTGTGAATCAAAGAGTCCAGGTGATACATAGTATCCCCTAAGGTCGTATGTCTCCTTTGCCAGTTTATAATCACCAATACCCACAATCTCGCCTTCATAAATTATGATGTCCCCCTCCTCAATGGATAGATCAAAAACATTTACAATTTTTGCATTTTTAAGTAAGACATCTCCCTCTCTCTCACCTCTTGCAACTTCAATTCTCTCTTTAAGACCCATCTTCACCTCATAAAAAAATAGGCTCCCAAATTGGGAGCCTTAATTTACATGGATTCATGGTTTTTCTTTAATTTCAGATACTCTTTACTTGCCTCCTTTAACCTCTCCACCTCTTCATCACTAACTTTCCTTATCACCTTTCCCGGAATCCCAAGAACAAGGGAATTGTCAGGAATCTCTCTTCCCTCTGGAATTAATGCACCAGCACCTATAATACAATTCTTCCCTATCTTTGCACCGGAGAGCACTATGGCACCCATCCCTATGAGTGAATTATCTCCAATTTCACAGGCATGTAGAATTGCACCATGTCCAACAGTAACACCTTTCCCAATAATTGTTGGTTTATCATAATCAACATGAATGATTGAGTTATCCTGAACATTGGAATTCTCCTTAATTAAAACTTGAGAGAGATCCCCCCTTATCACCACACCATACCAAATACTCACATTCTTTTCAACAATCACATCTCCTATAACATCTGCACTTTCAGCAATCCACGCATCCCTATCTATCTTTGGTTCCTTATCAAGATACCTTCTAATCAAAGTATCACCTCTCTATAAAGAGTTCTCTTTTCTTGATTATACCCCAATTCTATCTTTAATGGAATTCTTTCAGGCACAACTTTTAAAAATTAAATTGTATAATTAATCTGGAGGTGATAGGAATGAGGAGCATAATTACATATCTT
>JAGGSY010000153.1 GCA_021158845.1 Caldisericia bacterium | reverse complement strand
GATCCAAATTTATATTTTGTTGCCTTCAGTATGTTATAATTAACTTCAAGAAAAGATAGGTTTTATGATATAATAGCCTATGCGAAATTAATTAAAGTTAAGGAGGATGTTATGCCATTACTTCAGGAAAAGGATAGAACAGTCGTCAGAGAGAAGTTTGAAAAGGAACTCAAAGACGAAGTTACAATCCTTTTATTTAAAAAAAGAGCTTCAGGTATCTGGACACCAAACGAAGTTGAGGATCTTGTGTGTAGATACTGCAAAGAAACAGAGGAACTGTATAAAGAGGTCATAGAATTATCTGATTTATTAAAGTTAGAAACATATACCATAGAAAATAACAAGGAAAAATTTGATGAATATAAGGTTGAAAGAATTCCAACAGCGGTTATTAAAGGGCACAATAAGGGACTAATCAGATTTGTTGGAATTCCGGCAGGTTATGAATTTGCAACTCTTCTTGAGGATTTAATTGATGCATCAAGAGGTAAAGTTGATCTTAAGGAGAGAAACAAGAGAAAAGTTGAAGCAGTAAAGGAGCCACTTCACATTCAGGTTTTTGTAACACCTACATGTCCCTACTGCCCAAGAGCGGTGAGAATTGCCCATAAAATGGCATTTCTAAATGAAAACATCATGGCAGATATGGTTGAGGCAAGCGAATTTCCAAATCTCTCTGAAAAGTATGGTGTCTATGCTGTTCCAAAGATTGTTGTGAATGACAAGGTAGAATTTGAAGGAGCATTGCCAGAAGACCAGTTTATAAGAGAGGTGCTTAAAGCAGTGGAGAAAAACAACTAAAGGAGGTAAAAATGAGAACGACTTACCATCCCCATAAAGGAAAAGCAAGAAAAGTTCATGGATTTTTGAAGAGGATGAGTTCCCCCGGTGGGAGAAATGTTATAAAGAGAAGAAGAAGGAAAGGAAGAAAGAGGCTTACACCTTCTTAGTGGCTAAACTTAAAGAAAGATTAAATAAAAGAGAAGTTAAAGAAGTTATGAAAAATGGGACAAAGGTAAGAGAGAGAAATTTGACATTTGTGTATGAAAGAAAAGATAATTTAAAGGTTGCCTTTGTCCCCGTGGGTGTAAAAAAATCGGTTAAGAGGAACAGAGTGAGGAGAAAAATTAGAGAGATATTTTTTAAACTTCAGGAGAAATTCAAAAACATGTGGGTTGTAATTATAATTCCCCCTTTTGTAGAGAAAAGGAGAGAAGAAGTTATTGTCAAAGACTTTGAAGATTTTTTAAGGAAGGTTGAGAATGAAAAAGGTAGTACTCTTTTTAATTAAAATTTATCAAAAATTTATCTCCCCCATGTTTCCCAACTCCTGTAGATACAACCCAACCTGTTCTGTCTATACATATCAAGCTGTGGAGAAGTATGGAGTAGCAAAGGGTTTATTTCTTGGGATAAAAAGGATCTTACGGTGTAACCCATTTTTTCCGGGTGGAGATGATCCTGTTCCATAAAAGGAGGTAGTATGAAAAAGAAACTGATTTTTTTAATTTTGCCAATCATCCTTTTTGGACTTGCATTTAGCTTCGGTCCCAAAATGGATGTAAAGATTACCACACTTCCAGTGGAAAAACCTTCTGTTGGTGAAAGTTTCTCAATGAAAATTAATCTTGAGAATCTTGGGATAGATAAAGAGAATCTTGTTGTTTCCATTGACTCTTTGTCCAACTACGAAGACCTTGGACCATTTGAGATTCAAAACACCAAGGTAGAGATTCCGACTCTTAAATCAAAGGAGAAGAAGGAAATTTCCTTCAATCTAAAGGTGAAGGAAGAACTTACAGAGGATGAGTTTCTTTTTATTGGAAGGATAAAGTATTCAGAGAAAGGCGAGGAAAAGAAGTACAATGTAGTTTTTCCTCTATCATTTTCTTCTAAGGCAGGAATCCTATCCTTTACAAAGCCTCCATACTCTAAGGTTTCTCTTGAGACTCTTGTTTCTCTATCTGGAAGTTTAAAGAATACAGGAAGCAAAGAGGTAAAGGATGTTGTTGTAAGAACAAGAAACACAGAGTTTTTCACAGAATACATGAAGGGTAAGAATGTAAGAATTGAAACTATAAAACCAGGGAAATCTGTAACTGTAACTTTAATGCTTGCCCCAACAGACAAGGTTGTGCCAAAGGACTATACCGTTCCCATAGTTGTTAAATACAAGGATAGTGATGGAGTTTCATATATCTATGAAGAAAAAGCCACCATAAGAGTTGTTAAAAACTCCTTCACATATTTTGTAAGAAGAATTCTTGACTTCTTCTATGGTTTCACAAAGAACTATGGAATAGCAGTCATACTTCTAACACTTATTGTAAAACTTATACTATTCCCCTTCACATTCCAACAGCTTAAATCCATGAGTAAAACTCAGGAACTTTCTCCAATGATTCAGGAACTTCAGAAGAAGTATAATGATGATCCAAAGAAACTTCAGGAAGAACAGATGAAGCTCTACAAAAAGTACGGAATAAACCCTGCAACTGGATGCCTTATGG
>JAGGSY010000152.1 GCA_021158845.1 Caldisericia bacterium | reverse complement strand
ATCTACGGCAAAGAAATCTATATACTCTTTTCTTACCTTAAGAGTTGCATTGTCAATGACAAAGAAGCCAAAAATTTTAAAATCCTCTTCTTCCTCTTTAAAGGATATGTTTGAAAAGTATGTGGTGGAACCAGTGTATTTAAGGGTCAATCTTAGAGGATAATCCTTTATAAATAAGACAGAATCATTTATAAGTTTTATGACTTCGGGAAGATACTGCTCTTCTTCAGAAGGAAAAGGCTTTCCATTGTATCTAAACTCGTTATTTTTAAATTCAATAGAAACTTTACTTTCAAGCTCATCACTTTCTACAATGATTTTTCCCTCATCAAGAAAGAACTTGGCAGTAAAATTTATACTTCCTGTGGGAAATGAACCATAGACAACTGTCTTAAATCTCCTTTTTTCCGGTAAATCCCTGCTTATGGATTCAACAATCTTTGACATTCCCTCTTTAAAACTTAGAAGTTTAAAGGTAACCTCTTTCTCTTTCTTAAGGTCTATTTTTTTCTTTACACCAAAGAATCCGGGTTTCTCTACTTTAACAATGTACTCTTTGGGTTGAAGTTTGAAAGTTATCCACCCATCTTTACCTGTCTCTCCTTCCTCATATGACAGGATACTTACCCATGCTCCCTGAACAGGATTTCCCTTTGTATCAAGAACGATAACCTTTAAAGTTCTATTGACGCTACATGAAATAGAGGAAAAAAGTATCATAAAAAGGACTGATGCCAGAATAAACTTCCTCACTTCTTCTCAAACTCCACTCTCTTAGCCTCTATCCAGAGATCCTCAAGGTTGTAGTATTCCCTCTTCTCTGGAAGAAATATGTGAACAAGGAAATCGCCATAATCCATAACAATCCACGAACCTTTCTCATATCCTTCAATAGAGAGGGGAATTGTCTTTTCATTCTTTTTTAATTTTATGTAAATTTCGTCACTTATTGCCCTTGCCTGAATGTCAGTTTCAGCAGAGCAAATAAATACATAATCAAAAAGGGAAGTTATCTTTCTAACATCAAGGCATACAACATCCTCCCCTTTCTTATCTACGATTGCATTAAAGGTTTTTTCTAAAATTGGAGCAATTTTCTCTCCTCCCACGGATCATCCTCCTTGTATAGATTGTGTTTTTTAATATACTCCTCCACCTCTTTAGGAACAAGGTATTTTATTGGAAGACCCTCCTTGATCCTATTCCTTATCTCTGTAGAGGAGATGGAGAGAGCAGGAATCCTCATAACAAAGATTCTCTCGTCACAGTTATTACAAATTTTCTTTAACTTGTCCTTGAGTCTCTTAAGATTGTATCCAGGCCTTGTTGCAGCAATGAAACAACACATGCTTAGAAGTTCTCTTGGTTTCTTCCATGTGAGGATGCTTAAAACAGAGTCGGCACCAGTAATAAAGTAGATGTTATAATTCTCCTCTGGATAAATTTTTCTAAATTCCTTTATAGTGTCATAGGTATAGGACTTTTTAAAGTGGTCTATTTCAATCCTTGAAACAAAAAAATGTGGATTTGAAGCTGTGGCAAGAAGCGTCATGGCAAATCTCCTCTCTGGATCTATAAGTTGTGTGGGTTTTTTATAGCCCGGAACACCAACGGGTACAAAGATCACTCTCTCCAGCGAAAACCTCACCCTTGCCTCCTCAGCAACAACAAGATGACCTATGTGTATTGGATTGAAAGAGCCTCCAATTATTCCTATTGATTTCTTACTCATGATATCTAAACCTTATACCTTCTATTATAACAAGATCCCCCTCTTTCACTCCAAGTTTTTTAAGTTCCTCCTCCACACCAAACCTCTTAAATATCTTTTGCACTCTCTCTATGCCAAATGGAGATGTAAGGTCTACACCTTTAATAAGTCTTCCAAGTTCCTCTCCATAAACATAGAATGTCTCTCCAATCCTTTTAACTTCAATTTTTCTTTTATCCTTATCCACTCTTAAAACATACCTTCTCTTTGGCCTTAAAGTTTTCTCCTTCTCTGGTAATTTTATCTTCCCTATCTCTTTTTTAAGTTCACTAACTCCCTCACCTTTTATAGCAGACATTTTAACGACTGGAAACCCCAATTTATAAAAATAATTTTCTGTCTCTTCAAGATTTTTCACTGGAAGGTCAATTTTATTTAAAACAATTATCTTGTCTTTCTCAAGAATTTCAGGGTTAAACTCCTCAATCTCCTTCACAAGATTCTTATACTGAGTGATTGCATCCATAGGTGAAGCTTCTGAAACATCAAAAACAAAGATCAAAAAATAAGTCCTCTGAATATGCCTTAAAAATGTGAGTCCAAGCCCCTTCCCCTCGTGTGCTCCATCTATAAGACCTGGAAGATCAACAATTCTTAATGACTTCTTATCATCAATTCTTACCTCGCCAATAACAGGGGTAAGGGTTGTGAAGGGATATGATGCTATTTTAGGCTTTGCGTTGCTTATCTTTGATAGAATCGTAGATTTCCCAACATTGGGATATCCAACAAGTCCTCCTTCAGCTATAATCCTTAACTCAAGTATGAGTCTTCTCTCCTCTCCCTCTTCTCCCAGAGTTCTTATGCGTGGAGCTCTATTTTCAGGAGTTGCAAAGGAGGCATTCCCTTTTCCACCTTCACCTCCCCTTGCAACAACAAGCTCTTCTCCTGGTTCGGTAAGTTCTCCAAGAAGCTCACCTGTCTCCTTATCCCAAACAAGAACTCCTGGTGGAACATCAATAATTAAATCCTCTCCATCCTTACCGGTTTTGTTGTTCCCCTCACCATGTCTTCCATCCTCTGCTTTAAACACCTTCTTAAATCTAAACTTTGTGAGTGTATCAAGCTGTGGATTAACCTTTAATATAACATCTCCCCCTTTTCCACCATCACCACCTGAGGGACCTCCATATGGAACATACTTTTCTCTTCTAAAGGCTATTATACCATCCCCCCCTTTTCCACCCTTGACAAAAATTTCTGCTAAATCAAAGGAATACTTTTTATTGAACTTCTTTTGGAATGACACTTACCCTCTTTCTTCCCTTTCCAAAGGTCTCAAACTTCACAACTCCATAGATCTTTGAAAATATTGTATAATCATTACCAAGACCAGTGTTTTTTCCTGGTTTTATTCTTGAACCACGCTGTCTTACGATTATTGACCCTGGTTTAACAAGTTGTCCATCAAATACCTTCACGCCAAGATACTTTGGATTGGAATCTCTTCCGTTTCTTGACTTTCCACCACTCTTTTTATGAGCCATAACTAACCTCCCGTTTCAATCTTCTCAATCTTTACAACAGTTTTTCTCTGTCTATGACCCAGCATTCTCTTGTGGGTTGTCTTTGCATGGTATGTAAATACCTTAATCTTTTTCTCCTTCATCTGTTTTAAAACCTTGCCAAGAACCTTTACTCCCTCAACATAGGGAGTGCCAACAACCTCTCCATCCTCCTTCCTCAAAAGAAGGACTTTATCAAAGACAACCTCACTTCCCTCTTCATATGGAAGTTTCTCCACCTTCAATGTATCGCCTTCTTTAACAAGATACTGCTTTCCACCTGTTTCTATAATTGCAAACACCTTAACCTCCTTCATCTCTATATTTCAACATCTTTTTATTCTACAATAAGTTTACCATAAATCAAGAGGATAAATTATATTTCTTTAGAGTCGTCATTTTGTCTCAACAGATGTTGAAAGAGTATAAATTTTGTGCTATCTTTCTCATGAGGAGGAATGATGAATAAGGTGAAAGACCTGTCTGTAGACGAACTAAAAGACATAATAAAAAGAGTTGTGGAGGAAACTATTGAAGATTACATAGAGGATATCTTAGCTCTATCAAGTTCTAATTTTATTAAATCTATAGAAGAGGCAAGAAAAGACTATAAAGAGGGGAAATAC
>JAGGSY010000151.1 GCA_021158845.1 Caldisericia bacterium | reverse complement strand
AAGAATATTTCTTTCTTTTTCTTGTGTTTTTAATTCAACTTCCATGTTTCCTCCTTTCTTGGGGGGACCAGGGTTCCCACATGCCAAATCCCTCTGAGTTTCTGTCCCCCAAACCTGTATCATATGTTACTGCAATTAACTCTCTTGATCCTGAAATTTCATAAATTCCTGTGTATCCAACTATTAGAGTTTGTTTAAATCTGACCCTCTTCTCGTTTAACTTCATTGAAAAGAGAAATGGTTTTATCTTCAAGTTCAGCCCATCTGTCTCTCTTTTATAGATAAGATAGAATTTCTTTAGTGCATTTTTCTCTATTAGAGAGGAGAACTCCTTTTCATGAGGATTGTAGTAGTATGATTTTTTCATATCTTCCTTCACAAATGTAGAGTGGATTGTTAATGGAGAGATCATCCTAACAAGGACTCTATCATCAATCCTTGGTTGGGTTAGAACCTCTATATTTGAGACAAAGATTCTCTGCCCTATGATGTTAAACTCCCTTTCTCTTAGACTCTTATCACCGAAATCGCCAATTATACTCTCAAAGGGTGAGGAGAGGAAGAAACTTATTGTTTTAAATAGAAGCATCTCTTCATCCACCTTCCTTAATCCAAGTTCTAATGCTTTCTCTTTGAGCCTTTTTCCATACAATTTCTTTCCCTTCTCAAGGATTCTTGAAAAGGTAAAGAGTTTAAACTTCCTCTTTCCATATTCAAATCCCTTGTTGTGAAGTTCTGTTGCCAATTTGTTTGAGAAGGATGAGTATATTAGAGTTTGAATCAAATGGTTATAGTGGAGTGGAAGAAGTATCTCTCCTTTTAAAGATTCGTATGTTATCTTTACTCTCATTTCCATACCTCAATTATATTTACTAAGAGTGTCAGGAAATTTCCCTGAACTCAATCTCCCTCATAAATTTTTGAAAGTTTCCCAATATCTTCTTTTATCTCTTTAACAAGGGATTTCGGTTTTAGAACCTTTACATGGGAGCCATAACCTATAACCCACCTCTTTATCTCCTCAGGATTTGCAACCACTTTAAATATTATGCTCCCATCTTTAAGTTCCTCTATTCTTTGTGTTTTATGCCATATCCTTTCCTTTATCCACCTTGATTCGTATCTATCAAATTTAAGAACTATCTCTTCTTCACCCCCCTTATAAATTCTCCATGCCTTCTCCAGATAATCCTTAGGATTAAAATCCTTAGGGATGTTAAACCTCTCCTTTAAAGTTTTAATTTCAAGAATTCTATCAAGGGCAAAGTCCCTTATCTCTCCTCTCAATTGGCAGAATCCAACAAAATACCAGATACCTTCAAAATTGTATAGATGATATGGATTCACCTTCCTTTCAGTAATCTTGTCCCTTGATATTGTATAATAC
>JAGGSY010000150.1 GCA_021158845.1 Caldisericia bacterium | reverse complement strand
TATACACCAAAGTTATCAAAATTGTTAACTATGGTGGATAATTATGAGAATTGAAATGCTTAACAAACTCGCGAGAAAGAGGATCTTCACCATAGAGGAAGCGGTTAAGATAACAGGGATTGATAAAAACATCCTGAAAGTTCTCCTTAGCAGGCTCGAGAAAAAAGGCTGGATTGAGAGAATTGAAAAGGGAAAATACATTGTAATTCCTTTGGGAGCAGAAAAAGGAGAATACACGCTTCATGAATTCATAATAGGTTCTCTGCTTGTAAAGCCTTCCACTATAGCCTATTGGTCAGCTCTCAACTATCACGGCTTTACCGAACAAATACCCAACACTGTATTCATCCAGACGACAGCAAGAAAGAAAAAACAAGACCTCAGAATTTTTGGGGTTAGATACAAAATCGTCAGAATAAAGCTCGAGAAATACTTCGGTATTGAAAAGACATGGATTGAGGAGTTTCAAGTTCCCATAACAGACAGAGAAAAAACCGTAATCGACTGCTTAGATAAGCCGAGATATTGTGGGGGAATACTTGAGGTTGCTAAGGCATTCAGGGAGGAGCTTGAGGCAGAAAAGCTCAGAGAGTATGCAGTGAGGATGAATAATTCTGCCGTCATAAGACGGCTTGGCTACTTGTGTGATTATTTTGGAGTAGATATTGGCTTACCAAAGCTGAAAACGAGAAACTATATTCTCCTTGATCCAACAATGCCTAGAGAGGGACATGTTGACAGTAAATGGAAGATCATAGTTAATGTTGAATTGGAGGGATTAGAATGATTCCGATACTTGAAATCAAAGCAATTGCGAGAAGAGCAAAAGTTCCTGAGAGTACTGTGGAGAGGGATTATGCCCAGAACTGGCTCTTGTTTGGGCTTTCAAAGACATCACTTAAAATGGCGTTAAAGGGAGGAACCGGAATAAAAAAGGTCTTCATTGGGGATTACAGGTTTTCTGATGATTTAGATTTCACGCTTTTGGAGGAATATGACAGGAAAACAATACTGGAGGAGTTATTGAGAGGTGTTATGATTGCCAGAAGAGAAAGTGGTATCGGTTTTGAAGAGAACATTGTCTTTAAAGAGACGTTGAATGGCTATGAAGCTACGGTATACTTTAGAATAATAAGAACATCGGGTTCTCCACTAAAAATCAAGATTGATTTGACCAAAATTGAAAACGAACTCATCTTGCTCACATTAGAAAAAAGGAGGATTATTCACCCTTACTCTGATGAATGCAATGCTGAAGTCTTAGTGTATTCCCTTGAAGAAATCTTTGTCGAGAAAGTCCGCTCGCTCTTCCAGAGAACGAGACCAAGGGATTTGTATGATGTCTGGTGTTTGAAAGAGATCATAGAGTGGAAGAAAATCCCTGAAATAATCTTTGAGAAGTTTAAGGTCAAGAGTGTTCAGTTGGAGTTTGAGGAATTTGAAAGACGTAAACTCCATTACGAAAGAGCTTGGGAGAGAAGCCTAGGTCATCAAATAAATCCACTCCCGGAGTTTGAGAAAGTCTGGAGTGATGTGCTGAAATTCTTGAAAGAACTGGAGGATAGTGTTAAGCCATGAGGATTAAAGTCTCATGAAGCCTCACAGGGCTTAAAGGTATCATAAGTTGAAAAAGGTGAAGCCCATGAGTGAGGCAAGTAACGTTCTGATTATATTTTAACATTGAATTTGTTCTCAACTTTTATAATATCAAAACTCCTTACTAATTTCTGGTGGTAGTCATGGCGTCCAAGTTGAGTTATGTTTTGCTGGTTCTGGTGGTTATTTCAATTTTGCTTAACGGAGTTTTGCTCTACGCGCTATTTCAGGTGAGGAACATTGCCATGACGGAAATCGACAGTGTCGTTGATGTGGTGGAAGGGATGAAAGACCAAAAGATAACCTTTGAGTATCCCATAGATCAGGAGGTTGAGGTACCGATAAGCAAGCAGATAGAGGTTCCAATTGTTATGGTTATGGATGTGCCTATTAATAAGGAGATTGAGACGGAAGTGCCCATAGATACTTATGTTACCGTTCCGGTTAAGCTGGTTGCAAGGGCCAGGGTTGCTCAAAACATAACGACTACGGTTGATGTAAATGGAGAGCAGAAGGAGATTATTGTGCCTTTGGATACGTATGTTGATGTTCCGATTGATACGACCGTTAGGGTTCACTTCAAGGACACTTTCCCGGTGAAGGTTCCTTTGGATTTGACGGTTGAGGTTCCGGTGAATGAAACGGTGGTTGTTCCCTTTGAGGAGACTTTTAAAGTGCCAGTCCACATGGAGGTTAAAATTGAGAAGACTTTGGATGAGCTTGGATTAGGAGAGATAATTGATGAGGTGGTCAGTATCTTGAAGGGAATTAAGGTTGCGATTGGAGGGTAGATTTTTGGTTTATTTTTATTTTTGACCATACAACGTTTTCTCGAGAATCAAGTGATTAAATATCAATTGTAGAATGCTAAATGTTGGGAAGGATAGGGCGTGATAACTTTATAATTTCATCTGCGGTGTTTTGAAGGGCTTGGCTTAGGTCTTTTTTTGGAGCTATGATTATTACTTTTTTTCCAGCTTTCTTGGCTTCAAGTAAGAGGGGGAGAAAGTGGGCATCTCTAACTCCTAACGCTAGAGTATTTATTCTTGGATTATAAATAATCTTCATTGCTTCCACGGCAACTGCTACATCAGCACGACCATTGACAATTATCGGTTCTAGGCCGTACTCAATTACTACCTTAACCAATCTTGATGGGGTATTATGATTCAAAATAACCTTCCCCACAACGATCCTTCCCAAGCTCTTTAAAGCATCTAAAATATCCATTAAATCGACATTAAACTTTTTCAACAACACATTAGATCCATTAACAATCAAACCAATAGAGTTCTTCATCAATCATCACCGTTGAATTAAAAAGGAAATTTACTACGATTTTTTAATTATCTTTGCTAATTCTCTCAAAAGTTCATCTAGGAAGGTTGTGAATTCTTCTTCATCATACATTACTAGGTTCTTCTTCTCCTCAATTAACTTTTGAAGTTTTAATATTTCATTTGTTGTTTTCCCTTCTTTTTTCATTATTTCAATCAGCCTTGCTGCAGCATCCACCAATCTTAACGGACCGTAAAGGGGGGGTTCATCAACACACCCTCTTGCACTTGTTATCAAGAAAGCTAAAAGTTTAAAATGTTCATCATTAAAAATGTTGGCCGAATTTTTCAACGTGCACCACCTCTTCTAGGGGTCTTCTTTTTGGTGGTTCGGGCCAGAATTCAGGATAACCAAGACTAACCATTAACACTGGTTCAACATACTCCGGGATTTCTAGTAATTCCTTTACTGCAATTTTACTGAATGATACTATCGGACACGAGCCAATTCCCAAAGAATAAGCCATTAGCATCATGTTTTGAGCGGCCATGGAGATATCCATTATTGCCATGGTTTCGCCGAGTTTTCCAGCTTTCTTAGAGCGTTCTTTGTTTATACAGATGATAATCACGGTTACTGGATTTCCAAATAAACCCGGGGAGATAAGCTTTATCTTCTCTATTGTTTCTTTATTCATCACTACTATAAACTCCCAAGGTTGGATATTACTTCCACTTGGTGCCCAAATTCCGGCCTCAAGAATCTTCAAAAGCTTATCTGTCGGAATCCCTTCCTCTTTAAACTTTCTAACAGCCCTACGCCCCTTAATAATATGTATAACATCCATGGCATTAATCCCTCCATATGTGTAAGACTTCACTCCCTTTTTCAACTTCAAGGAATTTTTGAGCCTTTCAATCGTATCAATGTGGTCTTGTCTGTGTTTTTGATCTGTGGCTGGATATTTGAACTTTTATTATTTTGAGAACGTTGGGAGGGGTAGGTAATTAGGTCAGCAGTAAAGAGTTTGTATTTAGGTTTAACTATCTCTTGGACATCTTTACAAGCAGTATCAAACTCCATGGAGATCACCTCGTTAAAAGACGTCATCAAAGGAGTGTCAAAGCAGCCATGACCTTTGCATCCTCAACCATATTGTCTATTTTTGCGTATTCGTTTGGTTGGTGGGCCGTTTCATCTAAAGTGGCCCAAACAACTGCTGGGATTCCAAGTTTTCTAAAGTAAGCTGCAAAGGTTCCTCCACCAATACCACCAATTTTAGTATCCTTCCCTCTAAGCTCTTTTATTGCCTTCTGGAGAAGTTTGACAATCTCACTGTCCTTAGGAGTTGGGACTGGGGCATCAAGCCTTTGTAAGACTCCTACTTCTATTTTTGGCAAGATTTCTCCCTTAATTTCTTTCTTGTACTTTTCCTCCACTCTTTTAGCAAACTCCTGGGCATCACTCAAAACATCATCCAACTTGTATTGGGGTAAGACTCTACAATCAAAAACCACCTCATGCTCCCCCGGAGCAATGTTTGGTGCATCGCTTGGATTACCTCCCATTGTGGGTTCGAAAGTGCTCTCTGGTGGATCAAAAAGCTCATCTCTTGCGTTATACTTCTCATGGAGAAACTCGTCAAGCTCTTTTGCATAATCAAGAGCAACACGATGAGCATTTAATCCCAATCCAGGCATGCTGGCATGAACTTGTTTACCCTTAACTTTAATTTTCATCCAGAGAATGCTCTTTTCGGCTATTTCTATAAATGTTCCCTCTTCATTTCCACCATCCGGCACT
>JAGGSY010000149.1 GCA_021158845.1 Caldisericia bacterium | reverse complement strand
CTCCTGTTGATCAATTTTCTAAGGTTATTCTCTATGGATGCCTTTAAATACTTTCCAGTGGATAACTCATCTAAATTTAGCTTGCTTACCTTTAAAACAAGGTTGTTAATTTCACTCTCTATCTCATCCTTCGGAATCCCCATGGAGGAAAACTTATTTATCTCGTGATCAAAAAGAGGTTTATACTTTTTAAAAATTTCATTTATCTTCATAATACCTCCTTTCGTAAGGATATAAGTTTATAGAACTTATCTTTGGATATTTATATCGGATTGAAACCTGAAAATCCTATCTCCCCCTCTTTTCTCTTTGAAGTTGAGTTTAATTTTATAATCCCCATTTTTTTTAAGTTTTCTATAATGTTTCCAATCTTTCTATATGTGTATTTCTCTCTTAAATCTTTGTATCCAATTTCTATAAATTTGTTGGATTCTATAAAGAAGAGGTACTGGATTATGTTTGATACTCCCTCTGGAGCATCTCTATTTTTGTCAATATACAGGTCAATTATATCAATCTTTGGAACATCTTCTTTTTTAAGTTCTTTATTCTTTACAAGAATGTCAAATTTTTCCATAAGTTCCTTAGTTTCTTTATGGTTCTTTACAAGCACCATAGCCACATCTGAATCATACTCTATATCTCCACCGCCAGTTGAATGAAACATTGTGGGCCTATCAATTCCCTCCTCATCAAGTTTACATCCTTCTTTATCAAGTGCAGATACCGCAACTATCGGACAGTTCAATTTTAGAGAGAGCATTGCAATTTTTCCTGAAATTTCATCAACCTTTTCCTCAAGAGTTAGATTCAAATTCTCCGTTGGTATTTTTTGAATATAGTCAAGGAACAAAACAATTTTGTCTGTTCTATGGGATTGCATAATATTGTAGGTGTGAGCCTCTATCTTCTCCAGTGTGTCGTTTCTTGTCCCCTCCACTATGTAGAGGAGGGAAGTTAAATCCTGCAAAGTCTCATACGATTTTTTTATTCTTTCTACATTCTCTTCATTTAACTCTCCAGAGAGTATTGTCACTGGGTTTATCATTGCTTCCTGTGAAAGTATTCTCAAAGAGAGAATTCTTGCTGTCTGCTCCCACGAGTAAAAGAGGACTGGAACTCTATCGTTTTTTATAACATTCAACGCAAGATGAAGCAAGAAATTAGTTTTTCCTCTTCTTGGAGCACCTGCAATGGCATAGTAGAATCCAGGCCTTAATCCAAGCAAAGTTTTATCAAGGGAGGTGAAGGGTTCAATACTATAACCATGGAATATCCTCTTTCCCTCAAGCTCCTTTATTATTGTGTCCATATGTTTTATAGATGGAACAAGTTTTTTAACAAGCCTCTCCCTTGCAATGTCGTGTAATTTCTCCGCAGTTTCTGATGCAAATTGGGCAATGTCTTCAGCTTTATGTGGTCCCCTCCTCTCAACAAAATCCTTCATGTCAAGGGAAATTTCTAAAAGTTTCCTCTCTCCATGCCTTATCTTTAAAATGTCTATATAGGATATTATTACTGCAAGGGGAGGTGGTTCAATCTTTTCTATTTCATCAAGAGTTTTTTTTATTTCATTATCCAACAATCCTTTCTTTTCCAACTGTCTTTTTACAGTTTCAAGATCTATAACACCAATCTCAGCTCTTCCTTCGTATATATCAAGGATTGCTGAAAGTATCAGTTTCGTCTTGGAGTTTTCAAAGTAATCTGGATTAAATCCTTCAGAGAAAGCTCTGGAAATTGTAAAATTATCTGCAATAAACCCCTTTAAAATCTTTTTTTCAAGTTCTTCACTCATGGTTTCATTATACAATATTTTAAAACAAAAGAAACAAATCATTTCCTTTTATATCTAAAACTTGAAAGGACTGGTTTATAAAATTAGGAGGTGAAAAAGATGAAGAAACTTATAATACTAACACTGGTTGTTTTGTTAGTTGCTCCGTTCTTCTGGGTAAAGCGGGTAGAGGGAGCTTTAACAGGAGTAACTTTTAATGCTGTAAGTCTTGGAGGACAGGATACACAGGGTGATAATACTGCAGGTAATACAAATGCCCATTGGCAAGTTACAATAGACTTCGATGACAGTGGAAATCTTTTACAAAATGGGGATAAAATAACAATTACGTTTCCATCTGGATTTGATTTTACATCAGCTGGAGTTAATGCAACTCCTTTTGGAAGTGTTTCAATCAGTGTGAATTCCCATAATGGAAACACTATAATTCTTGATGTTACATCTGATCAGAATTCTGGTGAAACAGGAAGTATAACTGTTGATATAACAAATGCAAAGAATCCAACCCATGCTGGAAATATGACAGGAACAGTGAGGATTGATTACAATTCAGTACCAGCCAGTGAATCAAGGAGTGGAAGTATTTTAATCATTCCTGATCTTATATCAAATATCACAATAAACCCGCATCCCTGGTATATGTCAGTGGGAGAGACTAAGACATTTATAGCAGAGAGTTTTGACCAGTTTGGAAATAAAAGGACAGGTGTTTTCAGTATATATGGATGGGAAGATAAATTCAATTGGGAAATTGAACTTGATACTCCACCTTCTGGGAACGCTATTTTTACCACATCCATAAGTAATGTAGATGAGGTAACGATTCAGGCAACTGACTGGGGGCACTTTAAATTGAAAGCCTTTTATCCTCCAAGTGGCCCACCATACACCATCTGGGGTTCAGCAGATGTCTATGTAAGGAGTTATGTTACTCCTGCAAGGGTATATGTGAATCCTCCTTACGCTGGAAGTCCAGCTGAGTATGAGATAAGATTTTCCCTTGGTCCAGGTGGAGGACTTACTGGTGGAGTTGATTGGATAGAGATAACATTTCCATACGATACCTATGTTCCTTCAGGGCTCTGGTATTATGATGTTTTAATAAATGGATATCCAGCAGTTGCACATTATGTTTATGGAAGAACTGTGAGGATTACAGTTCCCTATACTTTTTCAGGGGGAGCATACATAGTGGTGACCTTTCCTCTTGAAGCAGGAATTATTAACCCAACTCGCTCAGGTACATACAGATTGAGGGTTTCTACTTCCAAGGAGCCGACTGTCGTGACCTCACATTCATATGTAATATACTCATCTGTCATATCAAGACCAAAAGTTGAAGTTAATCCAAATGTAATTTCTGCAGTAGCTGAATACACCATCACTTTCAAGACAGGGCCATCTGGAAATCTAAGGGCACATTTTGATGTCATCAGTGTGAAATTTCCCTCTGATACTTATGTTCCGGATTTAATAAGTGAAGAGGATGTAAAGATAAATGGATTTGATGCTTATGAGGTTTCAACTTCAGGGAGAAAGGTGACAATAAAGATGCCTGTAAGTGTTGAACCAAAAGAGGAGGTGGAGATAGTTTTTACAAAAGAGTGCGGTATAAAGAATCCTACAGAGCCTGGAAACTACTATTTAACTGTTGCAACAAGCAGGGAGCCCACCTATATCACTTCTTACTACTATAAGATTGTTGAATCAATGATAAAGAATCTAACTGTAAGCATTAATCCTTCAGTTACGAAAGTGGAGGCAGAATACAGGATAAGTTTCACAACAGGAGAGCATGGATCTCTTGAGGAAGGAGACAGAATTTATATTAAATTCCCATCTTATACAAAACTACCAGATTCAATTGATAGACACCTGATAACGATAAATGGCGAAATATTAGATAAATCTCCAGATATTGATAAAACTGATAGATTACTTACCATAAAAACTCCAGTTAGTTTTGGAGATGAGGAGGAAGTTGTTATAATTATCTCAAGGGAGGCAGGCATAAAAAACCCGGGAATTCCTGGTTCTTATAAACTCAAGGTCTGGACAGAGAAGGAACCTACAGAGGTTTTATCAAACCTTTACACACTTACTGAATCAAAGATTACCCCCATCTCTGTAAAAGTTATGCCACCCACCGTTGGAATGAATCTCTCCTTTGAGATAAAGTTTAAGACAGGTCCTGGTGGTTCAATGAGAGAGGGGGAATACATCTATATTAGATTTTCTGAGGGAGTGGATTTACCATCCTATATCCCCAAGGATTATGTGAAGATCAAAAATATCCCACTTACATCAAATGTTTCAATTAATAATAACTTATTAACAATTAAGACACCCATCCCCATAGCCAGAGAGGAAGAGGTGACAGTTGTTATACTCAAAGATGCGGGAATAAAGATAAAAGAGGAGGGAGAGTATTCTCTATGGGTATATACTTCAAGAGAGACAGGTGAGGTACTTTTCCCATCCTTCCTTGTTTACCCACCTCCAGAAACAGAGATAAAAGTTTCACCAGAGACACCAGATGGAATGAATGGCTGGTACAAGACAACACCTATCATTGAGCTTAAGGCAAAATCAAAGTATGATAAAAATCCAGACATATTCTTCAGATGGGACAATGGAGCATGGAGCAAGTATACAGGTGTAATTACTCCTCCAGAGGGAGTTCATGTGCTTTACTATTTTGCAAGAGACCATCTCGGAAGTGAAGAACTACCCAAGAGCTTCGTATTTAAATTGGATACCACACCACCTGTTATAATGAATTTGAATATAAGAGAAGGAATGTATGTAAATAAAGAAAGTATAGAGATTACAGGCAATGTTTCAGAACCCCTTTCTGTCCTTCTCATTCAGGGAAGGAGAGTTCCTATTGGTTCAAGTGGTTTCTTCAAGACAAATATTCCTCTAAATGAAGGGGCAAATACTATATCCTTTGTTGTGATTGATGTTGCAGGAAATAGAACCTTTAGGGGAGTTAAAGTTATAAGAGACACGATTCCTCCAGATATAGAGATTGAATACCCTTCTCCTTGGATTACAGTTCATACAAAGGTTATTGAGGTAAAAGGTAAGACAGAACCGGGAGTTGAGCTTAAAGTGAATGGGAAGCCTATACCAGTGAGGGAAGATGGAAGGTTCTTTGGAGAGGTAAAACTTGAAAGAAGTGGGACCAATGCCTTGGAATTTGTGGTTAAAGATAGAGCAGGAAATATCACAAGAAAGAGTATTGCAGTAATATTAATTCTTAAAGTAAGGATAGAACTCACCATAGGAAATAGAGAGGCTTTTGTCAATGATATGAAGAAATTCCTTGATTACCCGCCATTTATATACAAAGGGAGAACCATGGTTCCTTTAAGGTTCATATCTGAATCCTTTGGGGCAGATGTGGAATGGGATTCTGTTGTAAGAGTTGCAACCATTGTTCTTGAGGATGGAGAGAAAATCACAATAAAAGTTTCACCAGATTCCAATGTAGCTTCCATAAACGGCGAACCCTACACAATGGATGTAGAGCCAATTATAAGAGAGGGAAGACTCTTTGTTCCAATTAGATTCATAGCAGAAGGATTGGGAGCAGAGGTTAACTGGTTACCAGAGGAGAGAAAAGTTGTTATAATTTATCCAAGAGGAGGGTAAAATCCTTGATTTTTTGTTTAATAAAGAGTAAAAATAGGTTAAGAAAGTTAGGAGGATTTAGAAAATGAAAAGGAGGTTTATATTATGAGAAGAGGAAGGGAAATCCTTCTGTGGATTGTGATTTTATCCCTTTTATTTGTATGGGTACCAAAGGTTTATGGTGGAGATGCCACTCATTTTCAAGTGATAGTTCCTTCCACTGCAAAAATTGGAGTCCCATTTAATATAACCATAAAAGCCTTAGATTCAAATGGTCTTGTTGATGCTGGATATACAGGGAGTGTAAATCTTACAGTAAACTCTTCTGTTGGATTGACTATTTCTGCCTCAACACCAGCTCTTCCATATACCTTTGTAGCAGCAGATGCTGGAGTTAAAACCGTTTCTGTTACCCTTTCAGGCTCAAACATATCAATCCCTTGGAATACAGCAACCATTACTGCGGATGACGGAAGTATAAATGGGACATCATCGGGATTTCAGGTAACTGGCGGAGTCCCAAATCATTTTAAAATAGATCTTTCTTCTACAAACATAATTGCCGGTGATTCCATAACTTTCACGGTTATAGTTCATGATGTATATCATAACATTGTTGCTGATTACAATCAGACTGTTATCTTTACATCCACAGATCCTCAAGCAGTATTTTCTCCATCAACTTATACATTTATTCCTGCTGATAATGGTGTTCACACCTTTGTAAATGGAGTTACATTAAAGACAGCAGGAAGCCAGACAATAACTGTTTCTGATAGTTCTATATCTTCTACATCCTCTGCTATAACAGTAGGTTTTTCCACACTCCACCATTTTGATATTACTGCTTCCCCTTCAACGCCTACAGCAGGAGAGGCTTTTGATCTAACTGTAACAGCAGTGGATGAATTTGGAAACACGATAACAAACTATACAGGAACTGTTCATTTTACAACGACAGATCCAAATACGAATGTTGTTTTACCTTCTGATTCTTCTCTTTCAGGTGGTACTAATACATTTGTTGGTGGAGTAACTCTATGTACTGCAGGACCTCAAACCATATATATTGAAGATGCCTCAAATCCCTTAATTAAAGGGAATTTAACTCTCAATGTTCAACCTGAACCACTATCTTCCTGTACTTTCCAGTTTGATCCAATTGGTCCTCAGACAAGAGGAAATCCTTTCTCAATAACTATAAAAGTTGTTGATAGTTTTGGAAATGTAAATCAATCCTTCAGTGGTATAGGATTCAATGCAAATCTTACATCATCTGCTGGAACCGTTACTCCATCAACTGTAGGCCCATTCACAAATGGTGTCTGGTCTGGAAATATAACTTTGGATACTGCAGATAGTAGCATGACAATTACTGTTTCTGATCCTGGGCTAACTGTTGGAAATGGAACATCCAATACATTTACTGTTTCTGATCCAGATCCAGTAAGTTTCGTCTTCGATCCAATACCTGATCAGAGCGTGAATAGTCCTTTCCAGATAACAGTTAAAGCTGTGGATGGTTCAGGAAGAATAGTTACTGCTTGGAGCGGTAACGTTAAACTTTTTGTATCAACTCTCGGAGGTAGTGTTTCGCCAAATGTTATAAATCTTACCAATGGTATATGGACAGGAAACATAACTTTGTCAAATGCAGATTCTGGTGCAAAACTTTATGCAAACTATTATTATGGTGAATATATATATAAAGATGTAGATAATAGTGGTGCAGTAAATGCTGGTGAT
>JAGGSY010000148.1 GCA_021158845.1 Caldisericia bacterium | reverse complement strand
GTAATAGGAGTGCCCAGCTCGATAAAGCCACAGATTTTCTAATGTCACGTTATCGGCCTTTATGGTAATGCCATCTTTGTCTGTGTCAGGGAATTCGATCTTGGGCCGATCGTCGCTGGGGTCTCCCTGTAGCGTCAATGTCTTGTCGATAGTTAGTACTTCATAGTATGTCCCCGCTGCCACATAAACTGTGCCGCCTTCGGCCACGGCGTCAATGCCGTCCTGGATTTTGTTGAAAGCATCGTAGCCCCAGGTGTGGCCATCGTTAGTACAACCCTCGCAGTAGTCAACGTCCACCCAGACCTCTGCCGGCGGAGCCATAGCCTTAAGAATGGGCTCATTGTCGTCGTGCGTTGTGTCCGTATAGTAAATGCCCCCAATGTAGCCGCTCTGTCCATCAATCCGCCCATAGGTTGAGTGTTCGTCTGCGGTCTGACCTGCTTCATTGGCGACATAGAAGAACGACCCGGGCCCAATGGCGATACCGGAAAGTGCGCCGTTGCCACTCTCCCCGTCAGGGTCAAGTTTCAGTTGCTCCCATGGAGGGGTCAGCGTTGTGACAAAGCTCATATCACTCTGTCTTAGCACCGTGATCGTACGCTCAGTGTACTGCGTGACGAAGGCATAGGTGTTATCGAAACCGATATCCATTGCATTGGGCACGGTCACGTATGTCAAACCGGTCCCGTCACTGTTGACTCTAAAGACCTTGCCCTCATCACAATCGGCCATCCAGATTCTGCCGGACCGGTCAACTTCCACACCGCGCAGATCCGACGCTCCAGTAATGGTTATCTCGCCAGCTTTGGTGATCTCACTGATTGCGTAGCCTGGGCCTTCAGTGATCTCAAAGCGGGTTAGTGTCTTGTTGGCCCGGTCGGTCACGTACAACACAAGGAAACCATCCTCCCGCGTAGCGGCTACACCTTCTGGCTTGCTGAGGCCATATGTCGTCCCTACCGGTATCGTAGTAAGCTGTGTGGCTAGGCTGGGATCGTAAACATAGATTCCCGCAGATCCCTCTGCCAGATAGACTCTTCCTACGTCGTCGGTTGCAATCGCTTTCCCTCGAAAGCCTTTGAGTACGGCAATAGTAGCGTCGATGTAATCGGGTATTGTCGTGTCGATCTTGCGGACCTGTTTGGCGCTAGCTCCGCTTGACGGGTTGTTGTAGCCGGCGTAGAGGTAACGACCATCGGGAGAGAGCGCCAACCCACGATTGTCTCGCGGGCCGCTAAATTGGCTGTCGCCAAACACCGACTGGCTCTGGTCGATCATGTACTGAACGGACCAGGACAGTGAGCCTAGCTCAATCGTAGCCGCGCTCGCACTAGAGGCCACTAGAAAAGACAGAAGGGCTACTAGCATCAGCCAGGTCAGCGCCAATCTGAACTTCCTTGTATTCGTTCTCATTTTACTTTTTCCCTCCTTCTTAGATTTTTATACCCAAGCTTTCCCTCCAATGAACCGCGCGCTCGAATACGTGCCCCTCCATTCTTTTAATCTTAAGTAAATCATCCCCTCCTTGTGAGGCAGAGAGTTGAACAGATGATGTGGAGAGCGACGATCAGAACAATCAACCGAACCAACTACCTTCTACGCCTGTTCACGCCTCTATGTTACATTATACACCCCAGAATGACGAGAGAGCTCCTTGTCCCGTTCTATCCTTACATCAACTGACTTGACAGGCCTGCTTACAGGGTGCATCTTGAAATGTAGAATCTACTCAGATTTATGGTTGTGGCGCCTTCAGCATGGGACAGCATAGCTGCGAGGCGGGGGTGTGGCTTTGTTCGGTAGACGAGGCGTTCTGTCTGTGAAACTAACTCCTGTGATGGTGCAATTGGAAACAGTGGTTTCTCGTGCCTCGCTGTAAGACCTGGCCCTGCATTATTGGATAGAGCGGTGGGCCGCTGTTGGCGCTTGCTAGCTTCCCTTGCGGGCTAGGAAATGGGGCGCACGTATGGCCCGGGGGATTGAAAGGAGCAGCCCAAAGGCAATGATTCCCGCCCCCGCCCCGATGGTCCAGTAGGGGAGAGCTGCGGGGATCTGAAGGTGGGTGGTGATGCCGAGGATCAGGGAAAGCGCAGGCGGCAGGATCAAAAGCTCGTTGTTCAGCGCTGTGATCGCACGTTCCAGCCCTACTCCCGCCGTGACCGCCCCCAAGGCAAGGAGCGTCCCGCCCCCGGCAATCAGGATCTTCCCAAGAGGGGAGAGGCTCGGTGCCCCTCCTGCCTTTACCTGTGCCCGATAGACCGCCCGCAGCGCCCACAGGCCGACCGCGCCCCCTGCCGCCGTGAACGCGGCCCGGAAGGTGGGGCTTGTGAGGAAGCGCAGCCACAGGTAAAACGGCCCCCGCACCGCGGCCGCCGCCAAGGGAAGCACGTTGAGCAGCACCAACGAGCCAAAAAGAGCCCCGGCAAGCCTGCCTCTCTCCCCACTTCGGGTGAGGAGGAGAAGCAGCCCCGAAAACACACCCACCACGATCGCCATGAGGACGAGGAACCGGGGCGAGAGGAAGGAGGACAGGGTGAGGTACCCCAGCGCCACGACAAGCGTCGGTCGCAACACCACCAAAAGCCAGTCCACGCGCCCAAAAGCAGGCACGCAGTCGGGAGCGGTCGTCCAACCTAGCCATAGGGCCCTCAGGCCCCGCTTCCCCGGGAAGTCCGGGAGGCGCCGGTACAGGGGGCCGCAGCCGAGGAGGAGCAGGAGCCCGCTCAGGAAAAGAAGCACCCGAGCCAGCCACGCCATGGTGGGGCCGCGCTCAGCGATGGCCATCCCGGCGTCGGCGGAGAAGAAGTTGTAGGCCGAAAAATCCAGGTCCTCCCCGAAGCGGGCAAGGTGGTCTTCCGCAAGCTCCTCAAAACGGGCGTAGGAGTCCCTCCAGTCGGAGAAGGCGGCCGCATCGCCTGTGTCAAGCCACTGGTAGTAGCGAAGGAAGGCTCGGCGGTACCAGGCCAGCGCCTCAAACAGGCTCTCCTCGTAATCTAGTGAGGCCAAGACCTTCGGATAAAGCTCGGGCTTGTGCCAGTTTGTGGGATCCACCTCCTCGGCCAGGGCCCGGAGCTTTCGGGCAACCTCCACGGCGCGGAAGCCCTCGGCGATGGCCTCCTCGATCCTTCCTTTGCACACCTGGTAGACCATGCTGAGGACGGAGACGGAGCCGTCCGGGATGTCCCACTGGAAGATCCACATCATCGGGTTTGTCTCCCGCCCTTGAGCGCGCACCCTGACGCGGGCGAACGGGCCTATGTAGAGGCCTTGCAGCACTGCCTCGCGCGACCGAAGCAGGATCTCCGTCATGTTGTGGACCGTGGTGGGATCGTTTCCGAAAGTCCTCCTCACCCAGTTCTCAGTCAGCTCCACTAGGTCCGCGCTGGGCTCCCACAGAAGGCGCGAGGTCACGTAGGCGTTAGCGTCGATCCATTGGCAGAACCCGTAGAGGGGGTACAGGGACATGGGGCCTGCCTGCTGCGGCCCGCCGTTCTGGTTCCACTGCCAGGCACCCACGATCTGGGGATTGGCTTCCCGGAGCTCTTTCAGGGCCAACTGATGAACCGGAGCCACATAATTTGGGAACGCGCAGAAGCCCTCGTATTCACGCCGGTTCTGGAGCTCCACTATCCGCTTCTGGGTGCCCTGGGTGAGGGTGGGGTTCAGGGGGAGGTAGCTATAGTAATCGCCCATGGCGTACTTGGTGGAGACGATTAGGTTGGGGGAATCGACCCCCTCTAGGATCTCCTTGTAAGCTTCCGGATCCTCGTGCATGTCCCCTACCTGGCCGAGGCCCACGGCCCAGTTGCGGAAGACGATGAGCTTGCCATGTGCTTCTGCCGCCTGAAGAAGGGCCCGGAGCATCGCCTGGACCGCCGGCACCGTTCGCACTGCAAGGACACTTGTGTAGTCCCAGCCGGGCACGTTGTAGACGGCGCCAGCCTCCCCGATGCGCACCATCAGGCCGTCCACGTAGGGCATCTTCTGGAAGAGCTCCTCGAGGCCCAGTCGGTAGACCTCCCAGAAGGCGGGATCTTCCGTGACTAGGCCCCCGAACCGCCTCTGAAAGTACTCACGGAGCGATGGGGTGAGGGCTACCATGTCGGTGTACAGAATCACCTCAAGCTCATCTTCTACAGTTGGGAATCAAAAGATGGCTTCCGAAGGGCACTATGACGCCTGGACATCTGTCTTGGCACCACGTGCTTCCCGGATCGCGGGCGGC
>JAGGSY010000147.1 GCA_021158845.1 Caldisericia bacterium | reverse complement strand
TCTCTCCATTGTAAAGGTTGATAAAGAGAAATTCAAAGTATTTAAGATGGATGTGTTTAAATTTCTAAAACTTAACTTAAATCCAAAACCAGATTTTATTTTCCTTGATCCCCCATATGGAAGGAATCTTGGAAAGAAAGCACTTGAAATTCTTTCAAATAGTAATATCATTAAAGATGAAACAATTATTATTTATGAGCACTCTAAGAGAGAAGAAATTGAATACTGTTTTTTAAGATATAAGACATTGAGGATTGGTGAAACTTTTATTGATTTTTTAAGGAGAGGTTGAATGGAAAAAATTGCAGTTTATCCTGGAAGTTTTGATCCCCCAACTCTTGGTCATCTTGATGTTATAAAAAGAGGTCTAAAGATTTTTGATAAAATAATTGTTCTTATTGCAGAGAGTGAGAGTAAAAGGTATCTGTTTACCATGGAGGAGAGAAAGAGAATGGTTATAGAGATGACAAAGAATATTCCTCGTGTGGAGGTTGATTCTCTAAGAGGACTTCTTGTTGATTATTTAAAAAGGAAGGGGCTCAGGATTGTCTTGAGAGGTTTGAGAGTTACATCAGACTTTGATTATGAATTTCAGATGTCTTCTGCAAATAGACTCTTGTATCCAGAAATGGAAACGGTATGCATAATGAGTGATGTAAGATATACACTTATATCCTCAAGTCTTGTGAGGGATATAATTGCCAACAATGGAAATATTGAGAAGTTTGTAACTCCAGAGGTTAAAAAAATGATAGAGGAGATAAAGAATGAATGTAATAGCTCTACTTAAGAATCTTAAGAGTGTTGTGAAAAAAGGGAAGCCAGTCCCCTTTTCCAACATGATTATGGTGGATGAGAAGAGGATAATATCCATTATTGATGAGATTGAGAAGTCTTTTCCTGTTGAGTTTGAAAAGGCAAAAAACATTTTAAAGGAGAAAGAGGAGATTATCAGTAATGCGAAGGAGAGAGCTAAAAGGATTGTAGAAAGCGCAGAGGATGATAAGAAGAAACTCATATTAAAATCAGAGATATATCTTGAGGCTAAGGAGGAGGCAGATAGAATCCTAAAGGAAGCGAGAGAAGAGGCAGAAAAGATGAGAGAGGATGCAAAGAATTTCGTTAGAGAGCTTCTGTTAAAGACAGATACATATCTTCTTAAGGCAAGAAAGATTATAGATGAGGGAATAGAGGCTCTTTCAGAGGAATCAACAGGAGAAGATATTGATCAGTATTAGAGACTTAAAGAGACAAACTGGTTTAAAGAAGGAAGTTTCTCTAAAATTTAAATTTAAAGAGATAGGTGGTGTAGAGGTCCTCTCGCCAGTAGAAGCTGATCTTGTGATAGAGAATAGAGGTGTTGGTTTTAAAATAACAGGTACATACAGAGTGAAATTGAAGTTAAGATGCAGGCGATGCCTTGAATTCTTTGATTATGAACTAACAGGAACCATAGACGAGATGTACACAAAAAAACCCTATCATTTTGATGAGAAGATTAAGTTAACCAAGGAGGAGCTATCAACATTTTACTACCATGGAGATGAGATAAATGTAAGAGAGATGATAAGACAGAATATTCTTGTATCCATCCCTCCCTACCCTCTATGTAAGCCTGATTGCAAGGGCTTGTGTCCTGTCTGTGGAAAGAACCTAAACTATGGAGAATGTGAACATGTAAAGGAAAAGAAAGAGGAGATAGAGGAGAATCCTTTTTACAGATTGTATGTTAGACTCATGGAGGAGAAGTATGGAAAAGGTATTAAAGGACATAAAAGAGAGAAGAGATGAGATATTAAAGTTTCTTATAAGATTCTTGATAGCTTTTGTTTTGGGCTTTTTTATCGTATTCTTTGCAAAGGAGTTTCTTGTAAAACAGGGAATTATATCGCCAGATACACTCTTTAAGATTCTTCCAAAGATTAGAGAGTATCTTGAGCCAATTCTAAAATTCATGAAGAAATCTCTTGTTGAGAAAATCATTTTTATTTTTCTTAACAATCTGAGAGTTGTGGCGATTGCTGGAATTTTAAGTTTTATAACCTTTGGTGTCTTCTCTGAAATTGTTGTATATGTCAATGGGATTATAGTAGGTATTGTTGTTGCACTTTTCTCATATCTTCCAAATGTTAGTGGATTCAAGGTCTTTGTGACAGGAATTCTTCCACATGGTGTTTTTGAAATATCAGCTCTTATCTTATCCCTTTCCTTCGCACATCGCCTCTCTCCCACAAGGAAGGGTGTTTCTGAGTTTATCCCTTATCTTCGTTCCTATATTATAGTTATCCCCCTTCTTCTTATAGCAGCGATAATAGAGATTACCATAACACCAAGAATTATGGCGATTCCTGGAGGTATTCCCTGAATAGAAGAAAGATACTTGAGTCTGTATTTTCTGTTCTCTACAGACATTTTGGACACCTTGATTGGTGGGTAGATGTAGATCCATTTGAGATTTGTGTTGGTGTAATTCTAACCCAGGGAACAAACTGGAGGAATGTGGAGAAATCCATCTTAAATTTAAAGAAGAGAGGTTTTTTAAATCCACAGAAAATTGCTTCCCTTGATGAAGAGACTCTTTTCAGCCTCATCAAGCCATCTGGTTTCTTTAAGGTTAAAGCCAAGAGGTTAAAGAATTTTGTGCAATTTCTAATGTCAGAGTATGGTGGTGACATAGGGAAGATGGCTCTGGAGGAGACTCATACTTTAAGGAAAAAACTATTAGGCATTAAAGGAATTGGTAAGGAGAGTGCTGATTCCATCCTCCTCTATGGATTTAATAAACCAAGTATGGTGGTTGATGAGTACACAAGAAGAACACTTGCAAGGATTGGTTTAATAAAGGGAGATGAAGGATACGATGAGATAAAAGAATTTCTTGAGAAGAATCTTGGAAAAAGTGTTCAAATGTATAGGGTCTTTCATGCCCTTATAGTTGAATTGGCAAAGATGTATTGTAAGAAGAAAGATCCTTTATGTATATCATGCCCCCTAAGCAAGGGATACTGCAAGTTCTATGCTAATCTTCTTCAAAGGAATCTTCAATCTTTTTAATCTTTCCCTTGAAATACTTTAAAACCTTTTTTATCTCAGGAAGATTCAACAGTTCCTCCTCTTTTTTTCTGTAAGATTCCTCCTCCTCAAGGCTAAATACAAGTTCAAAGTCTCTTAATCCGAGTTCTTTAAGTATCTCCTTTAAAGTCTCCATTTTCTCCTCTGTTTTGTCTCTGTGAAATTTATAGTTGTAGGGAAATTCAACTTTTATTGCACTTCCCTCTATTCCTTTAAATTTAGCTGGTCTCATAAGCATGTATAGAGGCTCATCTTTCTTTTTTATCATGTTCAAAAATTCTTCCCACACAAAGGATGTTTCTTCTTTCTCTGTTTTTTCTACCTTTTCCTTTTCTAAAGTCGGCTTTATCTTAAAGGTTCTTTCCCTGGCAAATAATTTTAATATAAGCTTCTCAATCTTTATCTCAAGAAGAAGTCTTGGATAATCAGAGTACCTTAACTCAGGAAGTATATCCATGAAATTTTCAATTATGCTCACAAGCTCACTTCTTCTAAAGTACTTCGCCTCCTCCATGTCTTTACCAAACACTTTAGCCATAAGGAGTTTTCTTCCATAGTTTATTAAGTCTAAAAGGATCTGTTT
Source organism: Caldisericia bacterium (assembly GCA_021158845.1). Classification (NCBI taxonomy): domain Bacteria; kingdom Pseudomonadati; phylum Caldisericota; class Caldisericia; species Caldisericia bacterium. The sequence goes on along the minus strand of JAGGSY010000147.1, from coordinate 8,170 downwards.
TACCTCCTTTCCTGAATCTATAACATTTCCTATCAGAGATAGGACAGTTGTGTCATCGCCATTTCTCATGGATGTATAAAATTTTTTAAGCCATGATTCCTCAGTTTCCCCCAATAGTTCCTTTAAATCTTTCAGGGTTATTCTATCTCCAGAGTAGAGAATCAACTGTTCAAGAATGGAAAGAAGGTCCCTTAGAGAACCATACGAAGCCTCCGCAACCTTTCTTATAACATCCTCCTCTGCCTCAACTCCCTCCTTTGATAATATCTCTCTTGCTGTCTCCATCAGATTCTTTATACCTATTCTCTTAAAGTTAAATCTTATACATCTTGAGAGGATTGTATTTGGCACCTTCTGAGGATCTGTGGTTGCGAGAATAAAGACAGCGTGTGGAGGCGGTTCCTCCAGTGTTTTTAAAAGGGCATTAAAAGCTTCCTGTGTCAGCATATGAACCTCATCTATTATAAATACTCTGTATCTACCCATAGATGGAGAAAGATTAATTCTTTCTTTTAAATTCCTTATTTCATCTATGCCTCTGTTGGATGCTGCATCTATCTCAATAACATCCATATGGGTTCCATTCATTATACTTATGCAGTTCTTACACTTATCACATGGATAAGGAGTGATTCCTTTTTCACAGTTGAGTCCCTTGGCAAATATTCTTGCAGTTGTTGTTTTTCCAGTGCCCCTTGGACCTGAAAATAGATAGGCATGAGACACCCTCTTCTCTTTAAGAGAATTTACAAGGGTTTTTATTATGTGTTCCTGCCCTTTTATTTCCTCAAACTGTTTTGGTCTATACTTCCTGTAAAGTGTGAGATATCCCATTTATTGAATTATATCATCTGTTATAATTAATTCTGGTATGATTCCAGAGAGAATAAAAAAACTTGAAGCTTACAGATTTCCTGAATTTAGGAAGGATAGATTGAATCTCAACGAGAATCCGTTTCCCCTACCAGAGGTTGTTCTCTCTGAATTTAAAGAGAGGATTGATGGAGATGATATAAGGTTCTATCATTCACCCATAGACAACGCTTTCATCTCTGCACTTACTGAATATACAGGGTTTGATGGTAAAAATATTTCTCTCCTTAACGGGGCAGACGAAGGAATCTATTTTCTTATAAGCATGTTTGGTAGAGAAGGTTTTGACATTGTATCTTTCACTCCATCTTACAAATGCTACAAGGAATTTTCACTAATGCTTGGAGCTAATTTTATTGAGATACCTCTTTCAAATGATTTCTCTATAGATATGGAAAGAACGCTAAATGTTATAAAGGATAGAAGAGTACTCTTCTTTATACCCAATCCAAACAATCCTACTGGGAATCTCTTTGCAAGGGACAAACTTATTAAAATCATTAAAGAGGTTAAAGGATTTGTTGTCATAGATGAGGCATATTTTGAATTTAGTAAAACCACTCTTTCGCCATTAATTAATGAGTTTAATAATCTCATAATTCTTAGAACCTTCTCAAAGTCCTTTTCCCTTGCTGGAGAAAGAATTGGATACCTAATTTCCAATGAGGATTTTGTATTCCACTTCAATGGTTTCAAAAATCCATACAACTTTCCCTATCTCTCCATGCTTATAGGTAGCATTGTTCTTAAGCATAAGGATATATTCTTTGAAAGAATTCAATGGATAGAGTCTGAGAGAGAAAGGGTATTCAATGAATTAAAGAAAATTCCTTGGTTAAAGGTCTTTCCATCCAGAACTAACTTCCTTCTTTTCTTTGTAAAAGATTATAAAAAGTTAAGGGATAAATTAATTGAAGAGAGAATTTCTATCCTTGATTTAGGTAAAGGCTGGTTTAGATTGTCCATTGGGAGAAGAGAGTTAAACGATAAAGTTTTAAACATTATTAAAAAATAAAAATACAATACATAAAAATTCTAAATCCCATATTTTAAGTATAACACATTTGAAATGATACAATTTCTGAACTTGTTTGAGAGAGACAATTTTTATATAATGAAATTAGAAAAGTTCTAAGGAGGAGAAAAATAATGAAAGAGGAACGCTTTCTTCCTACAAAGGGAAAGATGGCGGAAGACAGAAGAATATTAAAGAGGGTGGAGAACCTGTTTAAAAGGGATGAGGAATTAAAAAACGAAAAGATTGATATATCAGTTGTTTCAGGAAAAGTCTTTTTAGACGGAGAGGTGAGAGATAAAACCCTTATAAAAAGAGCAGAGAAACTTGTAAGATCTATAAAAGGAGTGAAAAAGATTGTAAATTCACTTTCAGTTCCAGTGAGAAGGAGTGTTTCTGATGAAGATATTGAGGATGCAGCAAATAGAATAATAAAGGATAGAGACCTATCTGTAAGTGTGAGTGTAAGGAATGGCATTTTAAAAATATTTGGTTCTGTTCCAACTCTAAAAGAGAAGAAAACCATAGAGACCTATTTTAAATCACTTCCCGTAAAGAGAATAGAGAACCAGATCAAGATTGAACCTCCATTTCCAGTTAATGATTTTGCTCTGGAGAGCATGCTTTTTGATGCTTTAAGGGAACTCAAGATTTTTCATTTGAGGGTAAAAGTCCTCAACAAGATTGCCTATATAAAGGGAAATGTCGAGAGTGAGGAGGAGAAAAAAGCTGCAGTTGATAAAGCGTCAGAGGTTCCTGGAGTTCTTGGTGTTGTAAATGGAATTGTTTCAAGAGGGGAGAAAAGTAAAGATACAGAGATAGAGAATAAAATTTCAGAGATTCTCAAGGATAGAATGTTTGTAAAAGACAATATTTCATTTTTCTCAATTGGGGGAGTTGTCTTTCTTGAGGGTGAGGTAACAAATCCCTCTTCCCTCTATGCAATAGAGGAAAAAGTTGGTAAAATTTCAGGTGTTAGAAAGGTAATAAACAGATTGATTGGAGTGATAAGGTAGTGGTATTAAAGAGTATTCTCTTAACAGAGGTAGAGAAGGTGTTAGGGGAGAAACCTCCCCTTTCTCTTTACATTCCAAAAAACAAAAAGTATGGAGATATCTCCTCCAATTTTCTTATAAAGTTTGATGATAGTGTAAAGGAGAGAGTTTTAGAAGTCTTTAGGGAAAATAGGTATTTTGATAAAGTTGAACTTATTCCACCCGGATTTCTCAACATGCACTTTTCATCAAAGTTCTATAAGGATTTTATTCTTGATCTATTCTCAAAGAAGGAAGATTATTTAAGGAATCTCTCTTCGGATAAGAAGAAAATTCAGGTTGAATTTGTATCTGCAAATCCTACAGGTCCCTTGACTCTTGGGAATGGAAGAAATGCAGTTATTGGTGATACACTGGCAAATATACTCTCCTATGTTGGCTATGATGTCCAAAGAGAGTACTATTTAAACGATGCTGGTAGAAAAATTGAACTTCTAAAAGAGTCTGTCTGGGCAAGGATTATGGAGATTAAAGGAAGGGATTATCAATTTCCTGAAGATGGATACAGGGGAAAGTATGTTTATGAAATTGCAGAAAGGATTATTGAAGAGTTTAAGGGAAGGCAACTTGATAAGGAAGAGGTTGGTGAGAGGGCACTACAGATTATAATTGAGTCCATAAAGGAGGACCTCTCTCTATTTGGAGTGGAATTTGACAATTGGTTTTCTGAAAGGAAGATGAGAGAGAGGGGAGAAGTTGAGGAGGTTCTTAACTTTCTTAAAGATAAGGGATTGATTTATGAAAAAGAGGGAGCTTTATGGTTTAAATCAACAGAGTTTGGAGATGAAAAGGATAGGGTTCTTGTAAAATCATCTGGTGATTATACCTATACCCTTACAGATATAGCATACCATGTTAACAAATGGAAAAGGGGATTTGATAGAGTTATAGATGTATGGGGGTGGGATCACATAGGGCATGTTGATCCATTGAAGTGGGCTTTAAAACCCTTTGGTATACCTGAAGATTTTCTCTATGTAATTCTCTACCACATTGTTCATCTTGTAGAGGGTGGAAAAGAGGTGAAGATGAGTAAGACAAAGGGAGAGTTTGTTACCTTAAGAGAGCTTGTGGAAGATATTGGTAAGGATACAGTTAGATTTATGTTTCTTGCAAGGTCTCCCTCTACACCTCTTAAATTTGACCTTGAGGTTGCAAGAAAAAAGAGCTTGGAGAATCCTGTTTATTACATTCAGTATGCTTATACAAGAACAAGAGCTATAGAGAGAAAAAGGGTTGAAAGGAATATTCCATTTCCAGACATAAAGAATGTGAATTTCAATTTTTCTGGTATAGAAAGGGAGATAATGAATAAGATAGTTATCTTTGAGGAAACCCTTTCTTCAAGCGCAAAAAATTACTCTCCTCATCTTCTTCCATTCTTTGCCCTTGAACTTTCCAAACTCTTTCATTCCTTCTACCATGATCTTCCCGTTTTAACAGAGGATGAGGAGATTAGAGATAGAAGGATTGTTGTTGTAAAAAGTGTGGAGATTTTACTCAGATTAATTTTAAGACTCATGGGAGTCTCTACTCCTGAAAGGATGTGAGGTGAGATATGAGACCAATAATAGGTCTTGAGGTGCATACTCAGTTAAATACAGAGACAAAGATGTTTTGTAGGTGTAAGATTGATTTTTCCTCTCCTCCAAATACAAATATATGTCCTGTTTGTCTTGGTCTTCCAGGAACACTTCCATCTCTCAATGAAAAGGCTGTAGAGTATGCTCTAAAGATTGGTCATGCCCTAAACTGTAAAATTTCAAAGACATCTCTATTTCACAGAAAAAACTATTTCTATCCAGATCTTCCAAAGGGTTATCAGATCTCTCAATATGATATTCCTCTTGCAAAGGAAGGATACCTTGTCTTACCAAAGAGTGGGAAAAAGATAAGGATTATAAGGGCGCACATTGAGGAGGATGCAGGAAAGTTAATTCATCCTGAGGATATAGTGGAGGCAAATTACTCCTATGTGGATTACAATAGAGCAGGTGTTCCTCTTGTGGAAATTGTGAGTTATCCTGACATAGAAAGTCCAGATGAGGCAGTGGAGTATCTAATGGAGTTAAGACTAATACTTATATATCTTGGTGTATCCACTGGAAACATGGAGGAGGGAGCCTTAAGGTGTGATGCCAATGTCTCCATTGAGGGTCATCCAAGATGTGAAGTTAAGAATATGAATTCATTTAAAAGTGTAAAGAGAGCTTTGGAGTATGAGATAGAGAGACAGATGAAGATTATCAAAGAGGGTGGAGAGGTTGTTCAGGAGACAAGACACTTTAATGAGTCTGATGGAAAGACATACTCCATGAGGGGGAAAGAGGAAGCAGAGGATTACAGGTATTTCCCTGATCCAGACCTCCCTCCCCTTGTGCTTACAGATGAAATTATTAAAAGGACAAAAGAGGAGATAGGCGAGTTACCAAATGATGTGAGAAAAAGATTGAAGGAACTTTCTCTCTCAGAAAAGGAAGTTGAAACCCTTGTAGGAAACATCTATTTAAAGGACTTTTACTTTGAGTCACTCAAGGTATTTAACAATCCAAAGGCAATAAGTAACTGGCTTCTTACAGAGGTTTTAGGAGTTATGAATGAGAAGGGTCTTAAAGAACTACCATTTACCCCAAAAGATTTTGCAAGCTCTGTAAAGATGTTTTCTGAGGGAAAGATATCTTCCAAGATACTTAAAAAAATTATAAAGAAATTATTTGAGGGTAAAAAGTTTAAAGAGATAATTGAGAAGGAAAATATTCTTCCTATAACCTCAAAAGAAGAGATAAGAAAATTTGTTTTAGAGGTTTTGAAAGAGAACGAGAAGGTTGTTAATGACTATAAAAGAGGAAAAGAGAATGCTCTAACATTTCTCATTGGTCAGGTTATGAGGAAGACAAAGGGAAGAGCAGATCCAAAGATCCTAAGAGAGGTGCTTTTAGAGGAGCTTAAGAGATGAGTTTTATTCATCTCCATGTTCACAGCGAATACTCAATTCTTGATGGATTTTTAAGAATAGATGATCTCGTAAAGAGAGTTAAAGAGTTTAAAATGCCAGCAGTGGCACTCACAGATCATGGAGGAATGTATGGAGTAATACCTTTTTACAAGAAAGCAAAGAAGGAGGGGATAAAACCTATAATAGGTGTTGAGATGTACTTTTCCCCTACTTCAAGATTTGATAAAAAGGGAAAGAAAGATGCTGTAAACTACCACATACTTCTCCTTGCAAAGAATTTTAAAGGCTATCAGAATCTCACAAGGCTTGTATCCGTTGGACACCTTGAGGGTTTTTACTATAAGCCAAGGATAGACATGGAGGTCTTGAAAAAGTACAGCGAGGGATTGATTGTTGGAACTTCGTGTCTTAAAGGGGAGATACCTTCCCTAATTCTATCTGGTCAATATGAGAGAGCAAAGGAGAGGGTCTATGAATTTAAAGGGATCTTTGGAGATGATTTTTACATAGAGCTTCAAAATCACCGCCTTCCCGAAGAGGAGAAGGTTATTCCTGAACTCCTCCGCCTTGCCAGGGAGACAGATACAAAATACTTTGCATCAAACGATGTCCATTATCTTAAAAAGGAGGATGCAAAGGCACATGGAATACTTCTATGTATTCAAACTCAGACAACTATAAGCAATCCTGATAGACTTAAGTTTCAAACTGATGAATTTTACCTCAAATCCTTTGAGGAGATGTGGGAATTGTTTAAGGAAATACCAGATGCCATTCATACCACCATGGAAATTGCTGAAAAGTGTGAGGTTGAAATACCTCTTGGAAAATCAAGACTACCAAAGTTTCCACTTCCAGAGGGAGAGGATGCCTTTTCTGTTTTAAAAAGAAAGTGTGAGGAGGGAATTATAAAGAGGTTTGGAAAAGAGACTCCAAGAGTAAGAGAGAGACTTATAAAGGAACTTTCCGTTATAAAGGAGATGGGATTTTCAGACTATTTCCTTATTGTTTCAGATTTTGTCTCCTTTGCAAAGCGTAAAGGTATAAGAGTTGGTCCTGGAAGGGGAAGTGCGGCAGGAAGTCTTGTTTCATACTTACTTGGAATAACAGAGATAAATCCACTTCAGTACAATCTTCTCTTTGAGAGATTCCTTAATCCTCAAAGAATTTCTCTTCCAGATATTGATATTGACTTTTCTGATGAGAGAAGAGATGAGGTTATTGAGTATGTGAGAAAGAAGTATGGAGAGGATAGAGTTGCTCAGATTGCCACCTTTGGAAGGATGGAAGCAAGGGGGGTAATAAGAGATGTTGGCAGAGTTCTTGGATACTCTGCCAAGGAAATGGACAGAATTGCAAAACTCATACCATTTGGAATGAATTTTAACGATGCTTTGATCAATGAACCACTTTTAAAGAAGGAAATGGAGAGTGACGAGAACAAAAGAGAACTCTTTGAACTATCCATGAAGCTTGAAGGGCTTATAAGGAACTTCTCCACCCATGCAGCAGGAATTGTGATAGGTGATACACCACTGTCAGATCTTGTTCCACTTCAGTTTACAAAGGATAAGAGTATCACAACTCAATATGACAAAGATGTTTTAGAGGAAATGGGATTACTTAAGATGGACTTTCTTGGTTTAAGAACACTTACTGTTATTGAGAATACTTTAACTCTTATAAATAGAGAGAGGGAAGAAAAATTTGAGATAGAAAAAATTCCCCTTGATGACGAAAAGACCTTTTCCCTTTTAAGGGAGGGCAAAACCATTGGTGTTTTTCAGCTTGAATCTCCCGGGATGAGAAGGGTTCTTACAGGGGTTAAACCAACAACCATGGAAGATATTATTGCAGTTCTTTCTCTCTACAGACCAGGAACCATTAAGTCAGGTCAGGTTGATGAATTTATAAAGAGAAAACACGGAGTTATAAGTTATACCCCCATTCATCCTTTACTTGATGAGATCTTGAAACCAACATACGGAATTATAGTTTATCAGGAGCAGGTCATGCAGGTTGCACAGAAACTTGCAGGTTATTCTCTTGCTGAAGCGGATCTTTTAAGAAAAGCAATGGGGAAGAAGAAAAAAGATATTATGTTAAAACTAAGGGATGATTTTATAAATAGATGTGTAAACAATGGGATTGAAAGGGAGATAGCTGAAAGAGTCTTCAACACCATAGAGAAATTTGCCGAATACGGCTTTAATAAATCTCACAGCACTGCTTATGCTACAATATCTTATCAAACTGCATACCTTAAGGCAC
>JAGGSY010000146.1 GCA_021158845.1 Caldisericia bacterium | reverse complement strand
ATGGAAATCTTCCCTCTTGTCAAGTAAGGGATGGCTCTAAAATAAAAAGTGTGGTGGAAGTAAGGTACCCCCTCTTATACTAAGGATTAGATATAGAAGAAAGGAGGTACCCTACCATGAAAAAAGAATTAATTCTAAACCTACTAAATCTCAGTAATAATTATAACCTTATTGGTATAAAAGAGGAAGAGGTAAGGGGAAAGATGGGATTAGTTATTGATGTTGATTTCAACATGAAGAGGATAAGAAGAGATGTTAAGTGTCCAGTATGTGGTAGTTGTAATATAAGTATCCATGAGAGAAAGAAGAAAAAGAGACTTATTCTACATCTTATCCTTCCAGATGGAAGAAGGATATACCTTAGATTACCAAGGATAAGATTTAGATGTAAGGAATGTAATAAGACCTTCTCATACTATCCAGAGGGTATACATCCATGGATGAGGATAAGTGATAATCTCCTTCTTACATCCATATACAATCTAAGGAGGGGAAGTTTCAGAGAGGTATCCTCCTTCATAGGAGTTCATACAAGAACACTGAAGAGATACATAGATAGGTTCATGAGGAATAGTATCCCATGGGAATACTTTGATGGAATGAGAGATATAAGGATTGGTATAGATGAACACTCCATGAGGGGAAAGAAAATAAAGGTTGTCCTTGTTGTTGAATTAAACTCCCATACCCCTATTACAATACTTCCCTCAGATAGGAAGGAGGAGATAGTAAGATTCTTTAACTCTATACCTTTACATGTAAAGAAGAGGATAAAGGAGGTATCCATAGATATGAGAGAATCATTTAGAAGGGGAATAAGAGAATCCCTTGGAAGTAATGTAAGGATAGTTGTTGATCCATTTCATGTGATAAGAGATGCAAATAGAAGGATAGATGAAGAGAGAAAACTGATACAATCAACTCATCTTTACTATAAAGGAAAGAGGATAAAGATACCAAAGATTCTATTCCTAAAGGGAAGGGAGAAACTAACAGATAAGGAGAGGAATAAGTTAGATTACTACTTTAATCTCTATCCTTCCCTTAAAGAATTCTATGAGGTTAAGGAGAGATTAAGGTATATGTTCAATTACATGAAACATGAGGATATAGAGGTGATAAGGGAATACATCAATAACCTTATAAGAGATATGGAAGTAAGTGATGATCCTGAGATAAGGAGGTGGTCTAAAACCCTTAAGAGATGGAGAGAGGAGATAATAAATCACTTCTTTAACTTCTCCTCCACCTCCATTGTTGAAGGATACAACACTCTATCAAAACTAATAAAGAGGATAAGTTTTGGATTAAGGGATGTTAATACCTATATAAATAAGGTATTCTTGGGGATAGTACCTATTCATCTTCTACCACACTTATTGACATAGAGCCATTTTTAACTTGACAGATTAAGTTAAGGGGTTATAAAATTTTAACATGTGAAGACCTATAAAAATCTTAAGAAAGGAGAAGGGAGATGAAACTATACTATTTATCGCTTTTTTCATTAGTTGTTGTTATAGCCTTATACTTTCTCTCCAAAAGCTTCTTTGAAAAGAAATTTAAGATAAAAAAAGAGGGGGGATTCTCTCTTGTGCCGTTTGGGGAAAAAATTGGTGCCACAGGGGGACTATACCTTTTCCTTGCTCCAATAATCGCCATGGAGTGGGGATGGGTGCCATTAGTTTTATATATATTAATTGGCATGGTACTGTTTGGTTATCCATTAAGCTTTATGTCAACGCTTCTTCCAAAGAGATTCAACATTGATGCTCTCTTTAAAGAGAGAAAGAACTTTAAAAATGTTTTAACAATAGGTTTGTTTGTATTTTCACTTCTTCTTGTGGTCTCTTTTATTCAATACATATCTGATCTACTCGTAAAGAATCCCAATTTATCCACTACTTTTTTGTTGTTTGTTGTTCTTTCCTTTTTATTCTCCTTTGTGATAAAAGGGATGAAAAAGGATATTATTCCCATGACAGTTTTCTTCCTTGTGTTTGTCTTTTACATCATATGGATAGGAAAAATTTTTCCCCTTAAACTACCATTTGTGGTAATAACAGAGAAATTTACATGGGGAATAATAATAACATTAATGCTTATTTTGTTTGCCTTCTTAAGTGAAGATACTCTCTCCCGTCCATTCTCTTATCTTTCATCCTATCTATATTACTTTCTCATAATAGGAGGAGTATTTGGTCCATTTATTGGAGTTAGGATTCAAAGACACGCCTTCTCATTCTCATCCCAGAATGGAGGAATACTCATACCCATGATCTTTGGTGTTCTCACATTTGGTATCTTCTCTGGTTTTGATTCCCTTTTTTCCATACTTTTTACAGGAAAGGCGACAGTTGGAGAAAGGGATACATCCAAAGCAAGCTTACTTCCCATCAGTTTCCTATCACTTCTTGCCCTTGTTTCTTCGTTTCCTGCAATAATATATGCAAGGACAGATGCGTTTTTGAAAGGAAAGAATGCTCTCCAGATCTTTCAGGATGGAATGGCAAGGTTTATTCATTTTGCTGGATTCTCAAAGGAGTTTGGAGAAACAATAGTTCTATTTACCATGATAATAGCTATGTTCTCCTTCATGGTTTATGCGGTGAAACTCTCTGGAAGGTTCTATGAAGAGACAAGCGGAAGGAAAGGGAAATTTATTATGCTCCTAATAATCTTAATTCCGTTTATCACCTTCTTCTTACCAAAAGAAAGTTTTGGAGGAATTGAGAATATGTGGAACAAGTTTTTCCTTTTAAATACAACCTCCAATCTCATGTTAGGGGCAATTATGCTTTCTCTTATTTCCCTATTGTTTAAAGAGGATATTTTCTTCGTGATCGGGAAAGTGCTAAATGCAATCTCCCTTGCCGCTTTTGTCTATTTACTTATAAGGTATCTGGCAATAAACGATATACTTTCTCTTACAATTTCAATTATCTTTATTATAATAAACATGTTTTCTCTTATATTTATAAGGAAAAAGACAGAGAAAAATGCAGTTTCTTGAGTCTCTTAAGAAAGAACCAGTAAAGTTTATCGTCTTCACCTTTCTTTTAACCATACTTATTGGTGGAACTCTCCTCATCTTTCCCTTCTCATCTTCATCTCATAGATGGACAAATCCACTTGATGCATACTTTACAGCAACATCAGCTACATGTGTTACAGGTCTTGTGGTTAAAGATACTGGAACTTATTATTCTATATTTGGACAGATAGTTATACTCTTTCTCATTCAGGTAGGTGGACTTGGCTATATGACCATGTTCACATTTCTTGCCCTACTTCTTGGAAGAAGGATTCCTCTCTTGGATAGGCTTGCCCTTAAAGAATCTCTAAACTATTTCTCTGTTAGTGGAATTATAAAACTTGCAAGAAGAATTTTCTTCACAGTGTTAATTTTTGAGGGTCTTGGAGCCATTTCTCTATTCACAGTTTTCTATCATAAATATGGCATTATTAAAGGAATCTGGTTTGGAATTTTTCATTCTGTATCAGCCTTTTGCAATGCCGGATTTGATTTGATTGGAGGTTTTAGAAGTTTTACCCAGTTTACTGGAAATATCACATTAAATTTAACTGTCATGCTCCTAATTGTTTTTGGAGGAATAGGCTTTCCAGTTATAAGTGAAATTATTGATTATCCAAACAGAAGGAAATTTTCACTTCATGCAAGGGTTGTGTTTAAAACCACAATTTTCCTTATTGTTCTTGGAGCTTTCTTGTTTTTCCTCTTTGAGTCAAAGAATCCATTCACCCTTAAATCTCTACCAATGAAGGAGAAAATACTTTCATCTTTCTTCCAATCCATCACTCCAAGAACTGCAGGTTTCTCAACGATAACTACAGGAAAACTAAGGCTTCCAACTCTTATGTTTCTTGCCTCTTTCATGTTTATAGGAGCTTCACCAGGGGGTACTGGCGGAGGAATAAAAACAACCACAATAGTAGTTTTGTTTGAAACTCTCTTCCAGACTATCAAGGGAAGTAATGAAACCATTATAGAGGAGAGAACCATTGAGAGAAGTTTTGTAAGAAAGGCGTTTATAATATTCTTCGCCTCAATTGTTCTTGTAGGTTTTTCAACACTTGTACTTTCAATTACAGAGGTTTTTGATCTTTCAAAGATTCTCTTTGAGGTATTCTCTGCTTTTGGAACTGTTGGTTTATCCACTGGTATAACCCCTCTTCTATCTCCCATTGGAAAGCTCACTATAATGTCTACAATGTTTGCGGGAAGGGTGGGAATATTAACCATACTAACCATAATAACAACCAAGAAACTCAAGAGAATATCTTTACCTGAGGAGAAAATAATGGTAGGATAAGAGTGATGAAGAAAACATTTGGTGTTATAGGACTTGGAAGATTTGGTTTATCCGTAGCCATCAACATTGAAAAGAGGGGTTTTCCTGTTCTTGGAATTGACAATAACAGGGAGATAATCGAAAAGGTAAAAGATAGGCTAACCCATGTTGTTCAGGCAGATGCTTCAGATCCTCAAGCCCTTGAGGATGCAGGTATTAAAAACTGTGATACTGTAATTATTGCAATTGGAGACAATAAGGAACAGAGTATCCTTGCAACTATGTTAGTTAAAGATTTTGGGATTAAGTATGTGGTTTCAAAAGCAGTGGATGAACTTCATGGAAGGATACTGGAGAAGATTGGAGCAGATCTTGTGGTGTTTCCAGAGAAGGAGAGAGGAGAGACCCTTGCGATACAGTTAACATCCACCTCTTTAATTGACTATATAGAGATATCTCCTGAATATGACCTTGAGGAAGCGATAATACCGCAGAGATTTGTTGGAAAAACGATAAGAGATTTAGATTTGGGTCGGAAATATAAAGTTATAATTCTTGCCATAAGAAGGAATGGAGATATTATAATTGCTCCGTCCTCTGAGGAGAGGTTTCAGGCAGGAGATATAATAGTTTTTGTTGGAAGAACAAAGGATATTTCAAAGTTTACTAAAGATTTTCTTGAGTAAACTAACTCTTTCTCTTTGTTTTGCTCTTTTTGATCTCAACAAACTCTTTCTTTACAAATTTGTATATTCCGATTAGTGTATATATTGCAAAGCCTGCAAAGGCAATTCCCACTCCTATTCTCGTTATCCCTACCTTAAAATTTGAAGCTATGTTAAATCCTCCCCATACCACAAAAAGAACCGTTCCAACAACAGATATACCAACGGTGAAAAGTTGAGCCCTTAACATATCTAACTTTGTTACTGGTTGTTTCTCTGGAACCTTAAAATTTTCTTTCATCTCTCCTCCTTTTACATAAGTCCTCTATAGTATCCTCCATCAATTTGAATAGTTGCACCTGTTATATAACTTGCCCTCTCAGAGAGAAGGAATGTCACCACATCTGCAAATTCGCTTGGATCACCGATCCTTCCCATGGGAATGTCCTTTGTTATGGTTTTAAGAGCTTCATCAACGGATATATTCTCCCTTTTTGCCTTATCCTCCATGAGCTTTCTGACTCTATCTGTCATGGTGTATCCAGGAGCAACACAGTTTGCAGTTATATTGTAAGGAGCAACTTCATTTGATAGGCTCTTTATAAAGGAAACCACCCCTGTTCTTGAAACATTTGAAAGTATCAGATTCTTTATTGGTTGTTTTACAGTTATAGATGTGGAGGCAACTATTCTACCATACCTCTGTTCCTTCATATATGGAATAAAAGCATAGGTAAGATAAATGGCACTCATCAAATTTAGATTGATAGCTTTCAAATAGTCTTCTGGTTCAAAATCAAAGAATCCACCTGGTGGAGGTCCTCCTGCATTTGTAAAGAGCATGTGCACAGTTTTAAACTCATCTATAACAAAATCTTTAAATTTTTCTACATCCTCACGCTTTGTTACATCGCAGACAAAGGAAAGGATTTTAACTTTAAACCTATCCCTTATCTCCCCTTCCGTCTTCTTCAGTTCTTCCTCTCCCCTTGCGCATATAACTAAATTTGCTCCCTCCCTTGCAAGGGAGATTGCAACCTCTTTCCCAAGCCCTTTACTTGCAGCTGCCACAACCGCGACTTTTCCCTTTATTCCAAGATCCATCTTTAACCTCCTATTTTGATTCTTTTCTTTAAGTATATCGCACCTTCAGGACATAGTTCATGACAGCAGTAGCACATGATACATTTATCTCTATCAAAGACAGGGTAGGGGGATAAGGTTATAGCTTTTGCAGGACATTTTGCAGCACACACACCACACTTTATACACATGGATTTATTTACTTCAGGTACAGTTTGTACAACATTTATAAAGGTTGAAAATATTACTCCAGCAACTGTTGAAATTACCGAAGATGCTTTAAAAGTTTTTGGTGGTTCACACTTTTTTTGTGGAATGGAGGAAAGACCAATAATTTCTCCTTTTGGAATTCCAACAGCTTTAAATAAAGGTATAGATTCCTCTCTAAATCCCATTATTTTAGTCATTGCGTAATCGGCAAGTAAAGGGTCATCTGAAATTATTACAGAGTCTAACTCAACAGGTGTTCCATAGGATGGTCCATCTCCCTCCATTCCTATTATTCCATCCATAATAACTATTTGAGGGATAGGAATAGAGTATGCTATATCATAAACAGCTTTTGAGAACTCAACATTTGATGTAATTCTATGAATTTTCAATCTATCCTTTCTTGGTGTTAATCCAAATAGATTTTTTGTGGCGCCCGTTATAAAGGTTAATGAATGGGTTTTCATTTTAGGGAGATTAAAGAGTTTTTTTACTTCCCACAAAACTTTTGGTAGATGAAGTTCATCAAGTTTTAAAAAATTTCTCTTCACATCATTGAAACCAAATACTGCCAGCTCACTTATTTCCAAATTCTCGTCTTTTATTCCCGTTAGTCCAGATATCTCTGGATATTTTGAGGTAGGTATAACCCTTCCAGGGATATCACCCACAAGCACCTTAAATCCATTGGAAAGTAAAAATTTTACTACTGCTCTTATAAATACAGGGTGTGTAGTTACCGCCCTTTCTGGAGGGTTAAAAGAGATAAAGTTTGGCTTTACAAGAACTCTATCCCCTGATTTTAATCCTGAAAGGATAAAATCCTTATTTTCCTCAAGTATCTCTCTTATCTTACTTTCTTCGTATGTTTCTATTCTTTTTACTATTGCCTTTGCCACCATTTCCCTCCTCAAAATGAAATTTAAGTTTACCATTCTCCAAAGAGAGCCTTGCAAGAAATCTCCTTCCCTTTGAAAAGAAGGATATTTTATCTGTTTTTTCTCCAGATAAAAGTATTTTCACCTCTTCCCTTGTCAGCTTATGACCAAGAATATTCTTTGATAGAGAGAAATTACAACTTTCATTCTCGCATCTATATCTTCTCTCTGTTTCAATTACTTTCCCCTTGCAGTTTGGACATTCACCCAATGGTTCACCAGGTATTACTTTATCCTCTGGGAAGGTGAGTTCCACCTTGCCATTCTTTATCTCCAAATAGGCAGAAAACCGTCTCCTGTTTTTTGACCAGAAACCTGCAAGAAGTGGTGTTTTTTTATTTTTCATAAGTTCTACCACTTCTTCTCTTGTTATCTTTCTTCCCATCATCTTTTTTGGAACAATGAATTTACATTTACCTTTTTTCCAATTTTCACAGAAGTAAGATTTCTCACCGTCAATTATTCTTCCACCGCATATAGGACACTTTCCTATCTCTTCATATATCTCATCTTTTATTCTCTTTCCCTCCCTCTCTTTAATCTTTTCCACCACTTCAGTTGTTAGTTCTTGTATCTCAGCCATAAATTTCTCATATTCAAATTCTCCTCTTTCTATCTCTCTCAACTTTTTCTCCCATTCACCTGTAAGTTCTGGGGAGAGAAGTTCAGTAAGAGGTATCCTTTCAAGAGATTCTATAAGCTTCATTCCTTTGGGAAGTGGCTTTAATTGTTTCCCTACCCTCTCAAGGTATCCTACCTCTATGAGTCTTTCTATAATTGAAGCTCTTGTTGCAGGAGTACCCAATCCTTTCTCTTTGAGTAGTTCTCTTAAATCCTCATCAGAGACAAGTTTTCCTGCTCCTTCCATGGCTGATAAGAGAGTTGCATCGGTGTATCTTGGCGGTGGTTTTGTTTCACCTTCCTTTACCTCTTTATCAACAACCTTTACAACATCATTCTTCTTAACAGGAACAGATGGTATTGATTCTTCTTTAAATCCATAAACCTTCATCCATCCGGGAGAGATGAGAAACTTTGAATCAGTTTTAAATTTCTCGCCATTAACATCTGTAATTATTTTTATATTAAGAAACTCTGCCTCAGGATAAAAAACTGCTATGAATCTTTTTACTACTAAATCAAAGATGTTATTTTCCTCTTTTGATAAATTAGAAGCCATTTTTCCTGTAGGTATTATTGCAAAGTGGTCAGTTACCTTTTCATCATTTATAATCCTTTTTGTAAAATTTATTCCTACTTTTTCAATCTCTTTTATAAATTCCTTAAATTCCCTGTTAAAGTTGGATATTTTTTTTAGGGTCTTTTTTGCCTCCTTCTTCATGGAGGAAGGTAGATAACGAGAGTCAGTTCTTGGATAGGTTATGACTTTATGTTTTTCATAGAGAGCTTGCGCTATTTTTAATGTTCTCTTAGCAGAGTACCCAAAACGTCTATTTGCTTCTCTTTGAAGTTCTGTAAGGTCAAAGAGGAGGGGTGGCAGAACTTTGTTTTTCCTCTTTTGCACACTCTCAACTACACCATCGTTTCCCTCAATTTTTTTGAGTATCTCTTCCAATAGTTTCTTATCAAATATCCTTTCTTCCTTTTCTTTAAACCACTTACCCCTGTAATTAAAGGAGTTTTTATTGAAATCTACAAATAACTCAAAGAATTTCTTGGGTTTAAAGGAGATTATCTCTTTCTCTCTCTTAACCACAATGGCAAGTGTTGGTGTCTGAACCCTTCCAAGAGAGAAGAGGAGTCCCTCTTTTCTTGTGAAAGCCCTTGTGGCATTTATACCTATAAGCCAATCAGATTCAGCTCTTGCCCATGCTGATTGTGATAGTGGCTCAAGCTCCTCACCATCTTTTAAGTTGTCAAATCCCCTTTTTATCTCTTCAGGTGTTAAGGCATTGAGCCATAATCTCTTTATGGGAAGTTTTGAACCAGATAGTGTGTATATAAATCTGAAGATAAGCTCACCTTCTCTCCCTGCATCGCAGGCATTAACAACAAACTCAAAGTCTTTACTTTTCAAAAGTTTCTTTATAAACAGGAATCTATCCTTTACTTCCTTTATGGGTTTTAATTTGAATTCCTCTGGAATGATTGGTAAATCTTTTAAATTCCAGAATTTATATCTTTTATCATAATCCTCTGGTTCACAGAGAGTGACAAGGTGACCAAGGGCAAATGTTATGGTGAACTTCTCATTTTCAAAAACATCTCCTTTTCTTTTTGCTCCAAGGACCTTAGCAATATCCTCTGCAACAGACGGTTTCTCTGTTATAACGAGTATCTTTTTCATATATCAAGTAGAGGCAGAAATTTATCCTCTTCCTCCTTTAGTCTTCTATATTCTTCATCGTCAACAAAGTTCACCCTTAAAGGTGAGATAGACACATAGCCATTTTTTATTGCCCATGTATCTGTATTCTCATCCCCACTCCATACAGGTTTCCCCATTATCCAGTAGTATGGTTTTCCAGATGGATCAATCCTTTTTACCGTTCTGTCTACATACTTCACTCTTCCAATCTTTGTTATTTTAACTCCTTTTATCTTTCCTGATCCAGGGAAGTTTACATTCAAAAACCTCCCCTTTTTTAGAGGGTTTTCTATTAAATAGAGAAGGAGATTCTTTGAGAATTGAGAAGCTCTATTCAAATTCTCACCAAATCCACATATGGAAACAGAAAAAGAGGGAACATCATTTAGTATTGCTTCTATACTCCCTGAAACTGTGCCTGAATAAGAGATATCATCTCCAACATTGGGTAATTCATTAATTCCTGAAATTACAAAATCCATATCATTTACAATAACATCCTTTGCAAGGATCACACAATCTGCTGTGGAACCATTGGTGGAAAAAGCTTTAACTCCTTTAATTCCTATATCTACCTCATTTATCCTTAAAGGTTTATGGGTTGTTATTGAATGACCTCCTGCGCTCCTCTGTTTCTCAGGAGCAACAACATATACTTCAAAGGGAAGTTCAGCAATTGCCTTTGCTAAAACCTTTATCCCTAAAGAATCTATTCCATCGTCATTGGTTATAACTATCTTCAATTCTTTCCTCCTTCAATAGATCTTTTAACATTATATGAAAACTGCTTTCAATACTTCTCTTTGCATTAAAAACATATATACCACAACTTACCCTATAAAATCCAGTGTTAAGTTTAACTGGATTGAAACTTCTTCCAATCCTTCTTAAAAGGAATCCCATGTTGTCAACAATATTCCTCTCTATATTAAGAGTGGTGTCTATAAACATTGAGGAGACAAAAGGTTTGATGGCATCTATTCTTTTAATGAAATTCTCAACCTCTTCAATGGATACATTGTTGGGAGGGGAGGATTTTGTTTCAATGTATGATAGGTTTCCAAAGAGGAGAAAGAATATGTCAAAATCTCCTCCTCCAGCAATATCTTTAATCTTTACTCCATTTACAGAAGGGATGGCAAACTCTCTTATAAGTATTTTTGAAACAAACCATTCAAGGGTATCCCCAAAATTATCAATGTTGGGAAATCTGGATACATAAGTATCCTCCTTTAATTCAACTATCTCAAATCTAACCAGAAGCTTTAAATACTTCTCTACAGCTTCCTCTCCCCACCTCTCTTTAAGTTTTTTAACTCCCTTTTTATCTACTATTTTAAGTTTTATAATATCTGAAATAATTCTCCTCATATAATAACTTTTTAGGTGATTTAAATAGTCTTCCACAAATTCTCTCTTTCTTGGAAGAATTATCTTTTTTTCCTTTTTACCTATGACACTAAACCCCCTTTGCTTCAGAATTCTATAGATTAACTTTTCCTCAAACTCCGGATCAATATGAGATAGAATGAGAGATAAATTTCTCTTTATGTTGGTTATTTCAATTTTTAAATTTCTTATCTCTTCATCAATATTTTTCATCCTAATTGATTTTATCACAACTAACCTTGACAGAGAGAAAATTTTAGGCAATATTAAAAAGAAGGGGTGATAGGATGAACTTAAAAGGTAGAGATGTTTTATCTCTTTATGATTTTACAAGAGAAGAGATTGAAGAATTTTTGAGAGCCACTGAGGTTTTAAAGGTAAGGTCAAAGATGGGAGAGAATATCCCTGTCCTTGCAGGTAAGAAGTTGGGGATGCTTTTTGAAAAACCATCCACAAGAACGAGAATTTCCTTTGAAGTAGCAATGTATGAGCTTGGTGGATATGCCCTCTATCTTTCTTCAAGAGATTTACAGTTAAGAAGGGGTGAAACAATTGGTGAT
Source organism: Caldisericia bacterium (assembly GCA_021158845.1). Lineage (NCBI taxonomy): Bacteria > Pseudomonadati > Caldisericota > Caldisericia > Caldisericia bacterium. Next base: position 1,877 of record JAGGSY010000146.1, on the reverse strand, counting down.
ACAGCAAGAGTCTTATCCCGCTATCTTGATGGTATTATGGCAAGGGTATACTCACACAAGGACCTTGTGGACCTTGCCAAATTTGCAAGTATACCAGTCATAAATGGTTTATCTGATAAATTTCATCCCTGCCAGATACTGGGAGATTTGTTTACCATAAAGGAGAAAAAAGGGAAGTTAAAGGGTCTTAAACTTGCATATGTAGGAGATGGAAACAATGTTTGCCATTCCTTAATGCTTGGTGGAGCAAAGATGGGAATGAGAGTTTTTGTTGTAAGCCCCAAAGAGTTGAGACCTGACGAAGAGATTACAAGATGGGCAATGGAGGATGCAAAGAGATATGGTGGAGAGATTGTCCTCACAGATGATCCAGTGGAGGGAGTGAGGGATGCAGATATTATATACACAGATGTCTGGGTTTCTATGGGTCAGGAGGGGGAAGAGGAGAGAAAGAGGAATATTTTAAAGAGATATCAGGTGAACAATGAACTTGTGAAGCATGCCAAGAAGGACTTTATATTTATGCACTGTTTACCCGCTCACAGGGGAGAAGAGGTAACTGATGAGATTATGGATGGGGAGAATTCTGTAGTTTTTGATCAGGCAGAGAACCGTCTTCATGTAGAGAAAGGGATTTTGTCTCTTGTGCTATGATCTTTGGAAAGAGAGAGTGGATAATAGCTATAATTGTTTCTTTTCTTATAGGTTTTGCTCTTGGCTATTACATCCATCCCAGGGGAATAAATACCGAAAATAGAGAAGAGATAGGTATTGAGGCAAAGAACAAAATATATGTGCATGTGGTAGGAGAGGTTAAGAATCCCGGGGTTTATGAAATGTCTCTGGGAGATAGAGTTTTTCACGCCATTGAGAAGGCAGGTGGTGCCACAGAGAATGCTGATCTTACATCTATAAACTTAGCAGAAAAGTTAAAGGACGGAGAGAAGATAATTGTTTACAAGAAAGAGATGATTAATTCAAACAATGTTACTTCAAAGAACAATGTTTCCCAAGACCAAGAGAGATATTTTAAATCAAAGAACAATTTAATAAACATAAATACTGCATCCAAAGAGGAACTTGAGACACTTCCAGGGATTGGAGAGGTTCTCTCTCAAAGAATTATAGATTATAGAAGAACAAATGGCTATTTTAAGAGCATAGATGAGATAAAAAAGGTTTCAGGGATAGGGGAGAAGAGATTTGAAGCTATAAAGGATTTGATAACTGTAGGTCCTTGAGAAAACTATTTCCAGTAATATTTATTTTCTTTCTCCTGTCCCTCTTTTCCCTGAAATTCCCCTTTTTACTTCCCATTGTTTTTATACCCCTTTTCTTTATAAGAAGAAAGGATTTTACACTCTTTTTTATTATTTTTATAACTATTGGCATAATAAGGAGTGGCTTTTTTACATTCCCTTCATTTGAAAATCCTAAGACAGATACACTTATAGGAAAAGTTGTATCTTTTGAAAGAAGAACTTCAGTTGAGATAAAAACAGAGTATGGAAGAGTGAATGTGTACAAGAATAGAATTTATAATTTAAGACCCTTTGATGAGGTGGAGGTTGTGGGAGAGTTTATAAATGATTTCGGAGGAAATCCCGGCGAGGAGTCTTTCATACTTTACTCAATTTCTAAGAACTCAGTCTTAAAATTCTATGCAAGGGATATTAGAGTGAGAAAAAGGGATAATGGTATTATCTCGAGGATAAGAAACAGAATATATAGCAATCTGAATTTACTTCCAGAAAAGTATTCTTTTGTCAGGGGAATATTTATGGGGGGTGGAAGTATAGAGAGGGAAATAAAAGAAAAGTTTAAATACGCTGGTGTTATGCACCTTCTCGCTGTCTCTGGATTTCACTTGTCAATAC
>JAGGSY010000145.1 GCA_021158845.1 Caldisericia bacterium | reverse complement strand
TTCATGAGGATAGCTTGAAGTATCTATTGTATAAGCACCATCCCCCCATTGTTTAATGACAAGGTTAACTAATTGCTTAACGGTAAGAATATCACTATCATTTGGGCCAAAATTCCAGGCTCCAGCAAATTTTACTCCATTCTGATACATCTTTGAGCCGAGCAAGAGATATCCACTTAAAGGTTCTAATACGTGCTGCCAGGGACGGATTGCATCTGGATTACGAATTAGAATAGTCTTGTTTTGAGATAGAGACTTAACGCAATCGGGGATGAGTCTATCTTCTCTCCAATCACCCCCCCCAATGACATTTCCAGCTCTTACGGAAGCTAAAACTACATTGTGGGTTTTACTATATTCTTTTGGATTAAAAAATGACTTTCTATAAGCAGAAGTTATAAGTTCTGCGCATCCCTTACTTGAACTGTAAGGATCATATCCACCCATTGGATCGTTTTCTCTATAACCGTAAACCCACTCTCTGTTTTCGTAACACTTATCACTTGTCACAATAACACAAACCCTCACGCTTTTTGTTCTTCTTACGGCTTCCAAGACATTGACTGTCCCCATAATATTTGTTTCATAAGTAAGCCTTGGTTCTTTGTAAGAAAATCTCACCAATGGCTGAGCAGCTAAATGAAATACAAACTCAGGTTGATATTTTTCAAACACAGAAAACAAATGCTTCTCGTCTCTCACATCACCAATAATATGAATTATTTTGTCTTTTAAGTTTGTGGCTTCGAAAAAACTCGGTTTGGTAGGCGGCTCCAATGAATACCCAATAATCTCTGCTCCAAGTTCTTTAAGCCACACAGATAACCATCCACCTTTAAAACCGGTATGGCCGGTTACAAGAACTTTTTTATTCTTGTAAATGCCTTGGAAATCATTCATTTAATATTTTCTCTTTGTACCAATTTACTGTATTGCACAATCCATCTTCTAATGATGTTTTTGGTTCCCAATTTAACAGCTTCTTGGCTCGGCCAATATCAGCTTTAGAGTCAAAAATTTCATTTTTCCTGTAAGGTATAGCGCCCCATTTTATATTTGCTTTCTTCCCAGCTATTTTTTCTATCTTGTTTATAAGTGCTTTTAAAGATATACTTTGTCCTACACCTATGTTAAACTCTAAAAAGGTTTCGTTGAAAGATGCTAGTTTATTCAGGACTTTAAGATATACGTGAACTACATCCTTTACATAAATAAAATCTCTTTTTTGCTCACCTTTGGTATTATCGTCTCTTTCACCATACATATATTCTAAAGCCATATTAATGAATTTTATTTCATAATTTGCAGCAAAAAACTTTGCTATTTCTAAGAAGCCTTTTTTAGTAGCAGAGTATAAGCTGTATAGGTTGTTTGTTGAAGTATCTGTATTTATAAATGCCTTAATTTTATATTTTACACCTAAATCTAATAATTTTGAAGGTAATCTAATATTTGGTTCAAGCATTTCCATGACATTATTGTTATTTTTTTTTCCATAATCAGTAGCCAAATGAATAATTAAATCTATTTTGTTAGCTTGAAACACACTCCTGATATCAATTTTATCAATGTCATAGCTTTTTACTTGCAGGAGATAGTCTTCTATACGCCATATATTAGAAAAGGAACGCTTAAGGATAATAATTTTATAACCCTTTTTTATTAGTTCAGGCAAAAGATGACCGCCCAAAAAACCTGTGGCTCCGGTGAGAAGAACATTCATTTTTTCTTTCTAGTCCTTCCAAATTTTCCAAGGAGGATTACCTGAATTCCATAATGCTTCCAATGTTCTCTTATCTCTCAAAGTATCCATACACATCCAAAAACCTTTGTGCTTATATGCTACTAACTGCTTATCTCTAGATAGATTTTCAAGAGGTTCACGCTCCCACATAGTCTCGTCCCCTTCAATGTAATCAAAAATTTTAGGTTCTAACACAAAGAAACCGCCATTGACCCAAACATTGTCTCCTTTTGGCTTTTCTTGGAAACTTGTAACTTCGTTCTTCTGATTTATCTCTAAGGCTCCGAATCTCCCTGATGGCTGGACAGCTGTCAGGGTAACATATTTCCTGTGCTTTTTATGAAATTCCACAAGGTCTTTTAAGTCTATATTGCCTACCCCATCTCCATAAGTTAACATAAAAGTACTATTCCCAATATATTTCTTTATCCTTTTAATTCTCCCGCCTGTCATTGTGTGCAAACCTGTATCTACTAATGTCACCTTCCAAGGTTCACAAACATTATTATGAACTTCAATTTTATTGCTCTTTATGTCTATTGTCACATCTGATTGATGTAAAAAATAACTTGAAAAATATTCCTTAATCATATAACCCTTATAACCAAGACATATTATAAATTCATTAAAACCAAAAGCAGAGTAAATCTTCATGATATGCCATAGAATAGGCTTACCACCTATTTCAACCATAGGTTTGGG
>JAGGSY010000144.1 GCA_021158845.1 Caldisericia bacterium | reverse complement strand
TTGTCAAACATTGTAAAGGTAAAGCCACTTAAAGATACAGTTCCACCAGTTATTGAAATTTCAGAGCCGAAAGTTCAGTCTGGAGATAGAATATTTTTAAACAAAAAGAGCATAAAGATAAAAGGGAAGGTTGCAGATAATATAGAGGTTAAATCATTGACGATAAATGATAAAGAAGTTGAGATTGAAAAAGGTGGGTATTTTGAATATGAGCTTGAGATTGAGGAAGGGGCAAACTCAATAGAGGTTGTTGCTAAGGATACATCTGGAAATGAGACAGTCTTTAGAATTTATGTGGATGTGGATACAACTCCACCTGCTATTGAGGTGAATCTTCCAGATGTTAGTGAGAAAGAAGAGATTAAAGTTGAAGGAAGAACTGAGGAGTGGGGCAATTTGTATGTAAATGGGAAGGAGGTTTTGGTTTATTCAGATGGAACCTTCTCCTTTGATTTAAAGTTAAAACCCGGAATGAATGAGTTAAAATTTGTTGCCAAAGATAGGGCTGGAAACATAACAGAGAAAACCTTTACAGTTATTTATAGAATAATCCTCAAACTCCAGATAGGAAGTAAAACCATGTATATAAATGATGAACCCAAAGAGATAGATGTTCCTCCAACAATAGTAGAGGGAAGAACCTTACTTCCAATTAGATGGGTAGCAGAACCATTAGGAGCAGATGTAGGATGGGATGGAAAAGAAAGAAAAGTAACTGTATCCCTAAATGATACAACAATAGAACTTTGGATAGGAAAACCAACTGCAAGAGTAAATGGAATTGAAAAACCAATAGACCCAAACAACCCAAAGGTTGTACCAATGATTCTAAATGGTAGAACAATGCTTCCAGTTAGATTTGTTGCAGAAAACCTTGGAGCAGATGTCCTCTGGGATGGAACAACAAAGACAGTAACCATCATCTATCCAAAGGAGTAATCCCAAAAATGCAACGTATAGTGCCTCGTATAATAATATTGTAAGAGGAGAGTATAGGAAGGGTAGATTAAGTGGT
>JAGGSY010000143.1 GCA_021158845.1 Caldisericia bacterium | reverse complement strand
GATTAATATAGAGTTTACATAGGGTTGATTTTTTTGAAAAATCAATTATACTTTATAAGCAGCGGGGCGTGGCGCAACTTGGTTAGCGCGCATGGTTTGGGACCATGAGGTTGGAGGTTCGAATCCTCTCGCCCCGACCATATCGTGCGCCCATAGCTCAGCTGGATAGAGCAACGGACTTCTAATCCGTAGGTCGCAGGTTCGAATCCTGCTGGGCGCACCATGGTGGACGTAGCTCAAGGGTAGAGCACCGGACTGTGGATCCGGTGGTTGGGAGTTCAAATCTCCTCGTCCACCCCATAGGCGCCTATAGCTCAATAGGATAGAGCGGCGGAGTCCTAATCCGCAGGTTGCAGGTTCGATTCCTGCTAGGCGCACCAAAATATGGTATAATTTTAACAGGTGGGTCGTTAGCTCAATTGGTAGAGCACCTGACTCTTAATCAGGGTGTTACAGGTTCGAGTCCTGTACGACCCACCATTTATTTTGCGAGGGTGGCGGAACTGGTAGACGCACTGGACTTAGGATCCAGTGGGCGTAAGCCCATGCGGGTTCGACTCCCGCCCTTCGCACCAGACTGAGGAGAAAATCTCTATATGGCGAAAAAAAAGTATAAAAAGAAAAAGAAATCCCCACTTTCCAAAAAGATAGTGAAGTGGGTTATAGTTCTGGGCATAATTGCCCTTATTGTTTTTGGAGCCTATTTTTATATTTCCAAATGGTGGAAAAGAGAGTCGCAGATCGAAGCCCGTGTTGGAGATGACATAATAACTACCTTTGAAGTTATATCAAGGTTGAAGACACTCATGAATCCAGCGGATATATATAAACCTGAATTTGGACAGACTGTTAACTATTTTAAAGAAGAAATCCTTGAAGATATAATTGGTGATTCACTTGTAATGCAGTATGCAAAAGAAAAAGGATACAAAATAACTGATGAGGATTTGAAGGATAAATCATTAAAGTATCTTGCAGCTCCTGATAAGATAAGGAAAGCATATGCAAATCTTGTGAAGAAAGATTTTGAAAAAGAGATAGAGAAGAGTGTAACAGATGGAGAATTAAAGAAGTTTTTTGAGGAAAACAAAACTGAGTTTGTAAAACTTAAAGCCCAGATGGTCTTTATAAAGAAGGATGAAGACAAAAAGAACTGGGATAAGCAGAGGGAAAAAATTAATGAAGCTTACAAGAAAATAAAGGAAGGTGTTTCTTTTGATGAAGTTGTTAAAAAGTACTCCGATGAGAAGGAAAATAATGGTGTCCTTGATTACTTTGATATATTTAAGTTTAACGCCTTGGTAAATGAGAAGATATTTAATATGAAGCCTGGAGAGATCTCAGAACCCATAGAAACACTTGATGGTTTCTATATATTTAAGATTATTGATAAGATTGATAGCTTTGAAAATCTGAAAGAGGAAGTAAAAAAGAGATATGTAGAGAGTGAAGGAGATAAAAGGCTTATGGAACTTAAAGAGAAATTAAAAGAGGAAAATGAGGATAAGATCTCATATGGCAACAGGGTTAGAAAATTCCTTGAATGGTACAATAGAGTATTTTTAGGAAGAGGAGGTTAGTAGATTGAAAACAACTGAAATAAAGAGAGAAGAAAACAAAATTGAATTTGAGGTCTCCGTTGAAAATGAGGAATTTGAAAATCTCTACAACAGAACCTTAGGAAAACTTGCAAGAAGTATAAAAGTTCCAGGCTTCAGACCAGGAAAAGCACCAATAAGTTTAATTAAAGGTCTCATAGATGAAGAGAGAGTAATTGATGAAATAAGAGAGGATATTTCTAAAAAAGCCATACAGGAAATCCTTAAGAAAGAGAATAAAGTTTTTCCAACTCTTGATACAAGTATAAAAGATTTTTCAAGGGATAATCCTAAATTCACCATTACCATTTATAAAATTCCAGAAGTTAAAGATCCGGAGATAGAAAAAGTTATTGAAAAGATAAAGGATGTATCCAGTGAAGAGATAGATAAAAAAATAGAGGAATTGAGAGAAGAGTTTAAGGAATACATCCCTAAAAAGGATGGAGAAGTTGATGAAGGGGATTATGTTGTTTTATCTTATGGCTTAGAAGGGGAAGAGAAAAGAGAAACAACCTCCCTTGTTGTAGGAGAGGGAAGAAATATATTTGAGGGACATGTTGTCAGTATGAAATCTGGCGAGGAAAAAACAGTAAAGATAAATGAGGCTAAGTTTAAAATAAAAATTCTGGAGATAAAGTATCCAAAACTTCCAGAACTTAACGAAGAATTCTTTAAGGACTTTGATGCAAAAGACTTAGAGTCCTTTAAAAACAAAGTTAGACAACTCATAATAAAGGAG
>JAGGSY010000142.1 GCA_021158845.1 Caldisericia bacterium | reverse complement strand
TGTTATTCAGACAAGAACTAAAGAAAACATTTTATTTAAATCCATAAAAGAGGAAAAACCAGATAAATTCATAAAGAGGGAATTCTGGATAAGGAAGGAGGCAATGTATCCACCCTATGTAAAATATATAAAAATAAGAAATGCCAATGATGAAATTTTTAAGGAAGTTGAAAGGATATCCGATGGTGATGACCTTATCTATTACAATAAAGACGAAATCATCATAAAAACGAAAAATATTTCTAAATTTAGAAGTTTTTTTGATAAAATAAGAAAAGGAGTTTTAATTGAGATAAAGGAGTTTTAAACATGAGAAAAATTGTTTTAATTGGAAATCCTCTCTTAAGAAAGAAATCAAAACCTGTAAAGAAGGTGGATAAATATATATTAAAGCTTATAAAGGAGATGGAAGAGGTCCTTGACAAATCTGAGATACCAGGTGTTGGACTTTCCGCTCCTCAGATAGGTGAACTTTTAAGGGTTTTAATATACAAAGAGGATGGAAAAACAAAATCCATAATAAATCCAAAGATTTTAAAGAGAGAGGGGAGGATCACGTTTGAAGAGGGATGTTTATCAATTCCAGGAGTTTATGGAGATGTTGAGAGGGCAGAAAGGATTGTGGTTGAGGGATTAAGTAAGACTGGGAAAAAGATTAAACTCACAAAAGAGGGATTATCTTCTGTGATAATTCAACACGAAATTGACCATCTTGACGGTATCCTCTTTATTGATAGAGTAAAAGATGTAAGAAGATTGAGAATAGAGGAAGGATACGAAGTGCCTGAGGAGTTGTTGAAAAAGGTGGCATGAAAATAGTTTTTTTTGGTTCAGATGATTTTTCTCTTCCATTTTTAGAGGAGTTATTGAAAGAAAACAAAGAAGTCTCCCTTGTAATAACAACACAGGATAAACCAAGAGGTAGAGGAAAAAAGATACTTCCAAACCCAGTAAAGGAACTTGCAAATAAAGAGGGGATTCCTTTTGTGGAAATCAAGAAATCCAGTGATATGTATGATTATCTTGAAGATTCTCTCTGGGATCTTGGTATTGTGGTATCATTTGGAAAGATTATACCCGGTGAGGTGATAAATCTATTTAAAAAAGGGATAATAAATGTTCACCCATCAATACTTCCAAGGTATAGAGGACCAAACCCTATAAGGTGGCAGATTCTCAACAAGGAGAGGGAAAGTGGTGTAAGTATAATGAAAATAACAGAGGGAGTGGATGAGGGAGATGTTTTGATGATAAGAAGAATTCCCCTTTCAGGGGAGGAAACATACACAGAACTAAGGGAAAAATTAATCTCTATTGGAAGAAAAACTCTGATCGAAGCTTTAGAAATCATTGAAAAAGGGAAAGACGAATGGAAACCACAAAGGGGAGAGATAAGTTATGCTCCAAAATTTAAAAGAGATTTTGAAAGAATAGATTGGCATGAAGATGGTGAAAAGATAAAACGAAAGATTCTTGCCCTTTCAAAAGAACCTGGTGCATATTCTATATTTAGAGGTAAGAGATTAAAGATTTTAAAGGCAGATATTGAAGAAGATGAATCTAAAAATCC
>JAGGSY010000141.1 GCA_021158845.1 Caldisericia bacterium | reverse complement strand
CAATGGTTCCAACATTCACATGCGGTTTAGTTCTTTCAAATTTCTCTTTGGCCATTTCTTCCTTTATCTGGCTCTAAAAAGAAAAAGAGCCAGACTTCACCTCCTTTCATTTATTCTATAGACTATATCTCAGGGAAAAATTTCCATCTATGGAGCCCATGAGCGGACTCGAACCGCTGACCTTGTCCTTACCAAGGACACGCTCTACCTCCTGAGCTACATGGGCATGGTTGCGGGGGCTGGATTCGAACCAGCGACCTCCGGGTTATGAGCCCGACGAGCTACCACTGCTCCACCCCGCAACGATGTATGGAGCGGGAGACGGGACTCGAACCCGCGGCACTCAGCTTGGAAGGCTGATGCTCTACCAACTGAGCTACTCCCGCATGGTGGAGAGGGGAGGATTCGAACCTCCGAAGGCATTCGCCGGCAGATTTACAGTCTGCTGCGTTTGACCACTTCGCTACCTCTCCACAAATGGAGCCGGCGGAGGGATTTGAACCCCCGACCCGCTGATTACAAATCAGCTGCTCTACCACTGAGCTACGCCGGCAATCCAATAAGAATTATATTAAATCTAAACTATTTGTCAAGGAGCATAGGATATATTACACTATTTTTTGTTTTTGTCAATAGATTAAACAATACATTTTAAGCTCTTCTAATCTCCTTAACAAAAAACAATGAAATGGATATCAATGTCACCATTAAACCAAGAAAAGAGAAAAGTTTATCAACAGGTATTTTATCTGCGATAGAGGTGAAAATTCCAATTGAAAGGGGAGCAAGACTTCCTGTAACAATGGACATGGTGGAAAAGAGTCTTCCTCTCATTCTTTCCTCTGTAAGTTCCTGCATAAGAGAGATAATAGGACTACTCACAAAGGCAACAAACAATCCCGCCATAATTATTGATCCATAAATCATAATCATGTCTTTGGATAAACCAAGAAGAAAAATAGAAACTCCTGCTCCTAAAAATCCTATAAGAATGTAAAACCCTTTTCTTTTGACTCTTGCAATGGATAGGTAAGTAAAACCTATTAGAGTACCAACAGAAACAGCAGAATTTAAAAATCCGAAATCCATTACACTCTTTCCAAGAATTTTCTTAACATAGGGGGCAAGAAGTATTCCCACAGGAGAGAAGAAAAAGTTTATCCATGCCAGAGCAATTATAAGATACAGAATTACCTTGGTTTTTATAATAAAACTTATTCCCTCCTTAAACTCCTGAAACCAGATCTTAAGATTTAATCTCTTGACTTGTAAGTTAGCCTTTTCCTCCAATCTTATTAAATAGATACAGAAAGCTCCTATAAAAAATGAAATGGCATCAAAGATGATTAAAGAGAGTATTCCAAGTTTTGCCATGATAAGACCAGATATGGCAGGTCCAACGAGATAGGAAAGTCTAAAAACAAGTTGTAGTAGTGAGTTTCCTTTTATAAGCTGATCCTTTGTCAGGATAGACGGGATTATGGAAGACTGAGATGGCTCAAAGAAGGCAGAGATAAAACCAAGAAGAGCTGACATAAAAAAGATTACAGGAATTGTAAGTAATCCCAGAATAAAGAGGATAGCACCTATAAAAAGCAAGAATCCACTGAGGAGGTTAGAGAGAAACATAATTTTTCTTCTACTAACTCTATCTATCAAAACTCCAGAAAATATTTTGGTTACAAGATTTGGGACCATAAAAAATATCATTACGCTTCCCATAAGAAGTGATGAGCCGGTTATTTGGAGTAGATACCACATAAGAGCTGTCTCAAAAACGGCATCTCCAAGGTAAGATATGCCCTGCCCTACAAACAGAAGAATAAAGTTTCTATTTTTTAATATAGTTTTGTTCATGACTCTTTACAAAAATCTTTATATCTCCGCTTAAACTTACAAGGTTAATTTTATTCTTACCTTCACCTATTACAACTTCCTTATTAGATATCTTCTCTCTTACACCATCTTTTAAAATTTTGACATCACCTCTTTTTGTCTTGAGAGAGATTGAGAGATTATCAGAATTTATAGAAAGATCCATATCTCCATGGTAAGTTTTCCCTGTTATGTCTCCCTCAATTAGAATGTCTCTCGCTCTGATATCTCCACTAAAGATGTTGAAGTTGAGACCTTTAATTAAGCTTTTCTCTATACGAACATCACCTGAATAAGTTTTTAGAGTTCCTTTAATTTTGCACTCTCTTATATTTACATCTCCAGATTTTAAATGAAAATCTGCATCCCCCTTTACCTTGATAAGTTCAAGGTCTCCACTTGTAGAATCAAATTTAATATCTCCTTCAAATTCTTCAATTTTTGTGTCTCCACTTAAGCTTTTGAGCGAGAGTTTACCTTTTATTCCCTTAACTTTGACATCCCCGGAAATTGTATGTATATTAATATCTATCTCCTTGGGTACTTTAATCTTTAAAGTTGGTATGGTGGATATAAACTTATTGAAATTGAAATGAGGAAGGAGTCTTACCTTCAATTTACTCATGATCTTCAATTCATCGTCTTTCTCCTCTATGTTAACTGTGTCCATTCCTTCCTCTATTTGAATATTATCTATATCACTTCCTTCTATTTCCACATCCTGACTCTCAATGTTGATGGAGACTCTCTTATAATTCCCCTTAAATGTCTCCATTGAAGATTTATCACTTTCCTCATCCAAAATTTCCTTTAATATTTCCTCCTTCTCTTCCTCTGTAAGTTTTCCCATCTTAACCAACTCATCAAGTTTTCTTAAAATCTCCTCATCCATTTTTCTTTACCTCCTTTATTAGTTTTATTGCTTCCTTTGAGGTTATTTCCCCTCTTTCCAGTCTCTCTAAAATCTCTTTTATCAATGGGTTTTTTGCTTTTTCCTTATACAAACCAAGGGATACAAGGAGTTCTTCAAGTCTTGCCTTTGCCGTTGGATAAGAAATACCAAGTCTTTCCTGAACCTCTTTAAGGTTTCCTCTTGAGATAAGGAAAGTAAAAAGAAATTTCTCCTCTTCAGGAGAGAGGGTAAGAAATTTATTTAATTTATAATGTCCCCTGACCACAGTTCCACATTTAGGACATCTAAGTTCAGTTATCTCAAGCATCTCTCCACAGGAAGGACACTTTGATGGAAGTTTCATTTTTAGCCTCCTTTAAAAATATTAAACATTACTTTAATAATATTAAAACAGATTTTAATTTTGTCAAGTAATTGAAATTTGACAAGATTTGTTTTATCTTTTAGGTATGTATGCGAAGGTAAAGGCAGTGACACATTTGGGGTTGAGGGTGTATGAGATTACTGTAGAAGTGGACATCTCGTCAGGTCTTCCATCTTTCACAATTGTTGGTCTTCCTGACACTTCCGTTCAGGAAGCAAAAGAGAGGGTAAGGGCAGCTATAAAAAATTCTGGTTTTGATCTTCCTGTAAGAAGGATAACAGTTAATCTTGCTCCTGGTGAGATAAAAAAGGAAGGTACACTCTTTGACCTGCCTATAGCAATAGGAATTCTTGCCGCATCAGACCAAATTCCAAAGGAAGGTTTAATAGATTATTACTTTGTGGGTGAACTTTCCCTTGAGGGAGAATTGAGAAGGATAAGTGGTGGGCTTCCTCTATCTCTCTTCTTAAAGGGGAAAAATTTTGTAATTCCAGAAGGAAACCTTGTAGAGTGCTCCCTTTCAAAGGAGACAAGGTTGTATCATTTTAAAAACCTAACTGAAGTTGTCCTGTTTCTAAGGGGAGAGGAGAAAAGAGAGCCTGTGGTAAACAAAGATATAGAATTTACAGATAAAGAGTTTGATTTAGACTTCTCAGATGTGAAGGGACATAAATTTCTAAAAAGGGCAATGGAGATTGCTGCAGCTGGGAAACACCACATAATAATGGTTGGTTCTCCTGGTTCAGGAAAGACAATGCTTTCAAGAAGGATGCCTACGATTATGCCACCACTTGACTATGATGATGCTGTGGAGATAACAAAAATATACTCCATTGCTGGATTACTTAAGGATGGGGAGGATATTATAAAGACAAGACCTTTTCGTGCACCACATCACACCATATCCTATGCAGGACTTGTGGGTGGTGGAACAATTCCAAAACCTGGAGAGATAAGTCTTGCTCACAAAGGAATTTTATTTCTTGATGAACTTCCTGAATTTAGAAGGGATGTCCTTGAGGTTTTAAGACAGCCACTTGAAGATGGATACATAACAATATCAAGGGTAAGAACAAGCCTTGAATTTCCATCAGATTTTTTACTTGTGGCAGCGATGAATCCATGTCCCTGCGGTTACTATGGAGACCCAGAGAAAACATGCACATGTTCAATAGGAGAGATAAAGAGATACAGAAGAAAAGTATCAGGTCCTTTATGGGATAGGTTTGATATAAAATTAAAGGTGCCAAGGCTTACAGATACAGAGATCTTTGAGAAAAAAGAGGCAGAGAGTTCAGAAAAGATAAGGGAAAGGGTTAAAAGAGTATGGGAAATTCAAAAGGAAAGGTATGCCAAAGAAAGAATTAAATTCAATGGAAGGCTAACTCCAAAACTTATTAAAAAGTATATCCCTCTCACTGAAGAGGCTGAAAGGACACTCAAGAATGCATTGAAATCATTGAAACTTACTTTAAGAAGTATGGATAAAATAGTAAAACTTTCAAGGACAATTGCAGACCTTGAAGGAGAGGAGAAGGTAAATACTTCACACTTACTTGAAGCAATAAGTTATCAAAGGTATTCCCTTTCAGATGACATTTAAAATAGTTGATTTAACCCATACAATAGATGAAGATACTCCAATATTTCCAAAAGACCCACATATTAAAATTGAGAGGGTAAAAAGTATAGAAAGAGATGGCTTTAACTTAAATTACATACATATAGGGGAGCATACAGGAACACACATTGGAACACCACTACATTTTATAAAGGATGGCTTTGATGCATCAATGATTCCACTTGATCTTTTAATTGTAGAATCAATTGTAATAGATATAAGTAAGAAAGCTTCTTTGAACAGAAACTATCTATTAAACATCTGTGATATAGAAATGTGGGAAAAAATTTATGGAGAGATAAGAGAAAAATGCGTTCTTGTAAGGACAGGCTGGGATAAATATTGGAAAACAAAAGATTACCTTGGAATTGACAAAGATGGAGTTATGCACTTTCCCGGAGTGAAACCTGAAGTGGTAAGTTTTCTTATTAAGAAAGGAGTTAAAATAATAGGGATAGATACTCACGGTATTGACGGAGGGATGAGTAAAGATTTTGAATCAAACAGAATCTTATTTGAAAATGGTTGCATACACATTGAGAATTTAAAAAACCTCCATGAACTTCCCGAAAGAGGTTTCTACATATTCTTGGGCTCGTTGAAAATCAAAGGTGGTTCAGGTAGTCCTGCAAGAATCATCGCTTTCAAATTGTAAATTAAGTTATAAT
>JAGGSY010000140.1 GCA_021158845.1 Caldisericia bacterium | reverse complement strand
ATTCCCATAGTGATTTGTTAAATTCTTTAATTTTCTCCTCAGCTTTTGTATACATTAAATCCCCTTTTACAAGTTCTTTAATCTTCTCAAAGTATACCCTCTTTTCCTCTTCAGAAAGTGAAGGAAGATTCTCTGGAACAACATCTGTTATCTTTAATATATGAAGTCCGAACCTTCCCCTTATTACATCACTTACATCTCCCTTATTCATTGAGAATACCGCTTTTGATAGTGCTGGATCTGAAAGAGTTCCCCTTCTAAACCAACCAAGATCCCCTCCATTCTTCTTTGTGGATTCATCCTCTGAAAACTTGAGGGCAAGCTCTCCAAAATCTTCTCCATCAAGGATGCGGTTTCTTATCTCTTTGAGTTTCTTTATTTTCTTCTCTATATCCTCTGGCTTATCCTTTGTTGGATCAACAGCTAAAAAAATGTGAGAAACCCTCCTTGCTCCAGCATAGAATCTTGTCCTCTCTATAAAATAATCCCATGCCTCCTCATCACTAATTTTCAGGTCCTTCAAAACAGAGGCGTAAACCTTGTCTGAGAGAAGTGCCTCCCTCACTATGGTCTCTATATCTGATTCAAGGAGCTGAAACTTACTGAGTGCCTGCTTGTATATTTCATCCTCAGAGAGTCCTGTTGCTTTTCTCATCCTTTCAATTTCATCCTGAACTTCTTTATCTGAGACAGTAATTCCATGTTCCTTTGCCCAGTGGTCAAGGAGGATGTTCTCCACCATTTCGTTTATTGTATTTCTCCTTATTGCCTCAATATCCGCTTGAGAAAGACTTATATTCTTATCCTCGTAATCCTTTATCTTTCTCCTTACAGCAGCATTAACCTCTGCCTTGTATATCTTCTCATCAAAGACCCTTGCCGCTATATCCCTCTGAGAGAACATCCAGAGAGAGACACCAAGTATAATTATCAGTATGATAAGTGGTATTCTCACATACCTGAATATATTTAAAAGTTTCTTTATTCTCTTCTTTTTCTTCTTATCCAAGAGTTTCTTCATTATGGATTGTTCTCTCCAGAATTCTCCTGAACTGACTCCCTGACCTTAGAGAGCCAATTCTTGAGAGGATTGAGAAAATGCTTCTTTAAATATGATGTAATTTCATCCCAGAGGTTTCCCTCTTTTACACCAAACTCTTTCTTTTTCTCCTCAAGCCACTTTCTTTTAGCTTCATTCCTTCTCTTTGTCTCAAGGGTCTTTATTATGTCATCCTTTACATCCTCAAATTTTGCTTTAACTTCAGGAAGTTTATCCTCTACAAAAACAATCTCGTAACCTTGAGATGTAAGGAAAGGTTTTGAAAATTCTCCTTTTTTAAGGGTAAAGACATTCTTATCCCACTCTTCTCCTCTTGAACCCTTTGCAACCTCTCCAAGTTCTCCACCTTTATCCTTTGTTGCCTCATCCTCAGAGTATTTCTTTACAAGTTCATCGAAGTTTGCACCGTTCAAAAGTTCATTGTATATCTTCTCTGCAAGTTGCTGTTTCTTTGTTCTATCCTCGGGAGTCATATTCTTGTCTATCTTTAAGAGAATGTGTTTAACCTTTACTCTCTCAGGTTTATCGTATGTCTCACCTTTTGTCTTAACATCAAGAACCTGTATTATATGGAATCCATACTTTGTCTTTATCACCGGACTTATCTCACCTGGCTTGAGAGAGAAAGCTGCCTCTTCAAACTCCTTCACCATCTTTCCTTTACCAAACCAACCAAGATCTCCTCCCTTATCCTTACTTCCTGGGTCATCTGAGTACTTCTTTGCCATTTCAGCAAAATCTGCACCTTTTAAAATCTTTTCCCTTATCTCCTCTGCCAATTTCCTCTTCTCCTCTACGGTTTTCTCATCAGCATCTTCGGGAACTTTTATGAGAATATGTCTTGCATGCACCTTGGTTATTTCATTGAAGTATTTTAAAGCATCCTCTTCTGTTACCTTTATCTTTGAGTAAACTGGGGCAAGCACCTTTCTTTCAAGAATGTCTGGAATTACATACTTTTCAATCTCCTTTCTTAAGTTCTCCTCATTCTTAAATCTTGATTGGGCAAGTGCCTTCTCATACTCTTCCTCTGATTTAAATCCACTCTTTATATTCTCTATCTGTCTATCAACCTCCTTCTTTATCTCTTCCTCAGTGGGCTTTATGTTGTTTCTCTTTGCATACTCTTCAATAACAGCTTGGTTTATTAAATCATTTCTTGTCTGTTCCACAATTTGCTCTATTATTGATTTGTATTGAGGGTCATCTGGATCTATACCCATGCTTCTGTATTGATTCTTTATGGCTTCAACCCTTTTCTCTATCTCTGCCTTTTTAACAACAGTTGAACCAACCTTCGCTTCAATACCTCTATCCTTGTAAGCAATGGCAAAGGTTATTCCTCCTGCAACAAGGATAGCTACAATGAACATTACTATTGATTTTATTATAATGCTCTTTATCCTTCCTTTACCTTCAGTTTTCTCCTTCTCTTTAAGTTTTCTCTCCTTTTTTATCTTCTGCAACCTTCCCATAACACTACCTCCTATATTTCTTTTAGTCAATCTAACTAATTTTATAATAAAAGATAGAAAAGGTAAAGGCTAACTAATTCATAAGTCAAAAA
Source organism: Caldisericia bacterium (assembly GCA_021158845.1). Lineage (NCBI taxonomy): Bacteria > Pseudomonadati > Caldisericota > Caldisericia > Caldisericia bacterium. The sequence continues at coordinate 4,186 of JAGGSY010000140.1, read as the reverse complement.
CTTGGAAAAACCTACCTGTTGTGCTAAAATTTTAGAGTAAATTTTGGAAACTATAAGGAGGAAGATATGGCGAAGAGAACAAAGTCTGCGTTAAAGAATGCAAGAAAAAACTTGAAGAGGAGAATGAGAAATAAATATTACAAGACAAGGACTAAAAATCTAATTAAATCTGTATTTCTTTCAGAGAACAGAGAGGAAGCTGAAAAGAGATTGAAAGAGGCAATCTCCTTTATTGATCATGCAACGAGCAAGGGAGTTTTTCATAAAAATACAGCGGCAAGAAAGAAGAGTAGGCTAATGAAGAGATTCTCAGAGTTTATAATAAAACTTGAGGAGGAGAAGCTTACATCCTTAGAGAAATGACCTCAAGAAGGGTTTTTGGATCACCCTTTCCTATCTTTATAGCCTTTTCCACATCCTCAAGATAAAAGAGTAACTTTGTAAGTTTATCAATATCTATCTCCCTTGCCTCTTTTTCATATATACCAAAGAGAAAGGGAGAGATGTTCATAACCTTTTGAATCTCCTTTGGCTTAAGCCCCTGCATGAGAGAAATTTTCACATCAAAAACATTTATCACCCTACTCATTAGAATGTAGAATATTCTCTCTATATTCTCACCTCTATTTATCATTTCTTCTATAAAGAGAATGGTTTTTTGCTTTCTTCCTTTAAAAAAGAGGTCTGAAATATCAAATATAGAGGTTGATGATACAGGATAAACATGCCTCTCTATATCTTCCTTGGTAATCTTCCTCTTATCAGTGGATAGGGAAATTTTTTCAATCTCTGTTATAAGATAATCAAGCTCAGTTCCCACATTGTAGATGAGTGAGTATACACCAGACTCATCCACAATTTTCCCTCTCTCTTTAAATTTCTTCCTTATCCAAGCCTTTAAAACGCCCTCTGGGAGTGGTAAATCCTTAACAATCCTTACTAATTCAGAAAATGGTTTTGGTGGAGTGGGTATTTTCCCCTCTGAATCATCAAAAACAACAACTCTGTTATCTTTCTCAATTTTCTCCCACTTAAATCCCTTTATCCTTCCAGCATCTTTAACATAGAAAAGGGCTGAGGAAAAAAAGAAGGAGGGAGAGTTTATCTCCCTCACAACACTTGAGAAATCCCTTCCCTTTCCATCTATCAAACTTATAGAATCAACTTTTAGTGCATCCTTTAATTTTTCAATTACCTGATTTTTTATATACCTACCATTTCCTTGAAGAACATAAAATGGAAATATCTTCTTCTTTTCTATCTCTTTTAAAACATCTATATAACTAACTCTTTGATAGGATTTCTTTTTTCTCAACTTTTTTAAAGCTTAGCTCATCCCCTTCTCTATCAACAAGGATTGTATCACCTTCCTGAAATACTCCCTCAAGGAGTTTCTCTGAGAGAGGATTTTCAAGTTCTCTTAAAATTGTTCTCCACAATGGTCTTGCACCAAATCTCTTATCAAAACCCTTCTCCACGAGAAAATCTTTTGCACTTTCTGTAAGTTCAAGGGTTATATTCTTCTCGTCAAGTTCTTTTCTCACCCTCTTCATCATTATCTCAAGTATCTTCTTTACCTCCTCTTTAGTAAGGGGTTTAAAGACTACAACCTCATCAATTCTATTCAAAAGCTCTGGTTTGAATGTCTTTTTAAGATCAGAAAGAACCCTATTCTTTAACTCTGTGTAGTTTTCATCATCCTCTTTGATAAAACCAAATTTCTTCATCGATTCAAAATTAGTCCCTATGTTTGAAGTAAGTATTATGATGGTATTTCTAAAATCCACAGTGTGGCCCTGAGAGTCTGTGAGTCTTCCAGAATCAAGAATCTGAAGAAGAATGTTAAATACCTCTGGATGTGCCTTCTCTATCTCATCAAAAAGAATTATAGAATAGGGTCTTCTCCTAACAGCTTCTGTGAGTTGTCCTCCCTCATCATAACCCACATATCCCGGTGGAGAACCAATTAATCTTGAGACAGAAAACTTCTCCATATATTCACTCATGTCCAATCTTATAAGAGAATCTTCGCTACCAAATAGTATCTCTGCAAGTGCCCTTGCAAGTTCTGTCTTTCCAACACCTGTTGGTCCAAGAAAGAGGAAGGAGCCGATTGGTCTATCTGGATCTTTAAGACCAGCTTTCGCCCTCCTTATTGCCTTTGATATAACCTTTACTGCCTCCTCCTGATCTACTATTCTCTTATGAAGTTCCTCCTCAAGATGAAGAATCTTTTCTCTCTCCTTCACCATTATCCTTGTAACAGGAATACCTGTCCATGTGGAAACCACTTCAGCAACATCATCTGCCTTCACAGTAGGGAACTTCTCCTCTCTTTCCTTTTTCCACTTCTCCCTCTTCTCTTCAATCAGAGCTCTCAATCTCTGCTCCTTGTCTCTCAATTTTGCTGCTTCCTCAAACCTCTGTGATTGTATGGCTTTTATCTTCTTATCCTTGATATCCTTCACTCTCTCCTCAAGCTCAACTATATCTGGTGGTGTCACACTTGAGCGGAGTCTAACCTTTGAACTTGCCTCATCTATTAAATCTATAGCTTTATCAGGAAGAAATCTTGATGTTATATATCTTGTTGAAAGCTTCACCGCCTCAACAAGGGTCTCATCAGGTATCTTTACCTTATGGTGAGCCTCATACTTTGGTCTTAAACCTTTAAGAATTTTAATGGTATCGTCAAAACTTGGTTCTTCAACTATTATTGGCTGGAATCTCCTCTCAAGGGCAGAATCCCTCTCAATATACTTTCTATAATCCTTTAAGGTGGTTGCTCCAATGCACTGAAGTTCGCCTCTTGCAAGAGCAGGTTTTAATATGTTGGATGCATCAATTGCTCCCTCTGCACTTCCTGCACCCACAAGGGTGTGAAGTTCATCAAGGAAGAGAATTATCTCTCCCTTCGCCCTCTTAATCTCATTCAGTACCCTCTTCATCCTCTCCTCAAACTCACCTCTGTACTTTGTGCCTGCCACAAGAGAAGAGAGGTCAAGGGCAACAATTCTTTTATTCTTCAACAAATCTGGTATCTCACCTTTAACTATCTTCTGAGCAAGTCCTTCAACAATGGCAGTTTTACCAACACCTGGATCTCCTATAAGCACAGGGTTGTTTTTCGTTCTTCTGCACAGTATCTCTATCACTCTCTGAATTTCCTTCTCTCTGCCAATAACAGGATCCAGCTTATCATTCAAAGCAAGGTGGGTTAGATCCCTTGAAAACTGGTCAAGGGTTGGAGTCTTTGTCCTCCTCTGAGAAGACTCTCTTTTGGTTCTACCTGAACCGAATTTTTTCTCCTCTATAAGAATATAGAGTTCCTCCCTTAACTTCTCAGGGTCAACACCAAGTTCTTCAAGTATCTTTATCGCCATCCCCTCCCCTTCCTCTATTATCCCTAAAAGGATATGTTCTGTATCAACATAGTAATCACCCATCTCCTGGGCAATCATCCTTGCAAGCTCCAGAATTCTTTTAACCCTTGGAGTTAAAATTATCTTCTTTGAGGAGTAGTAAACCTCACCGCTTCCAATACCTGCCACCATCTCTCTGACCTTAGATGCAACCTGCCCATACTCCACATGGAACATTGATAGAGCTTGGGAGGCAATGCCCTGACCAAGCCTTGAAAGGCCAAGGAGTATATGTTCAGTACCAATATAATTATTGTTCATCCTCTGAGCTTCTTCCTGAGCGAAGAAGAAAGCCTGTCTTGAACTATCCGTTAGATAATCCCAGAATTCCATAGTCACCTCCAACTTAATTATACCATTATTAAATAAAAAGACTCCTTTATTTTTAGAAAAATTTTTTCATTTGACTTGAAAACCTCTGGGGTGTAAATTGAAAGAGAGAGTATTAAAATCCTAAGGAGGCACCATGAGTAAAGTAAATCTCACCAAACAGGCAATATTTGTCCTTGAAAAAAGATACCTTAAAAAGAATGAAAAGGGAGAGGTAATTGAAACACCTCTTGATATGTTTATGCGTGTTGCCAAAACCGTTGCCGAAGCAGACAAGATATACAAAAAGGATGCCGATGTTGAAAAAACATACAAAGAATTCCTCGATGTCATGGTGAATCTGATATTCATTCCCAACTCTCCAACACTCATGAACGCTGGAAGAGAACTTGGACAACTCTCGGCATGCTTTGTCCTCCCTGTTGGAGACTCTT
>JAGGSY010000139.1 GCA_021158845.1 Caldisericia bacterium | reverse complement strand
CTTCTCAGAATATGACAAACCTGTTATAGAAATTAAGTGGGATGGAAGAGAGTGTGAAATTGAACTTGAGGTGAAGGAGTGATTGCTCAATACGCAAAGAGCAAAGGATATAAAATCCCCCTCCAATCCCGGAGGGGGATTAAACTTTATAAATCACCCATGGTTAAAGCCATAACTGCCTTTTGAACATGGAGTCTGTTCTCTGCAATATCATAGATTATAGACTTTGGTGAACTTGCCACAGCATCTTCAACTTCATTGTTTCTATCCACCGGCATTGGATGAATAAAGTATGCATCGTTGGTAAGCTTCATAAGTTCTGTGGTTAGTGTCCAATCTCTGTGTTTTTTTGCCATCTCAATCTCAGCCTCTTTTCCAATTTCATATCTCTTTGGACTCATCCAGTTTCTTGCATAAACAACATCTGCACCTTGAAGTGCCTTTCTCAAATCATTTAAATCTCCAGAGATTATTTCAAATTCTCCGCCACTTCTTCTTGCATTATTCTTAACCATATCCATAACCTCTGGATCAAGGTCGTATCCTTCTGGATAGACAAGTTTTATATCCATTCCAAATTTGGATGAGATAAGTAGATTTGCATGGACAGATGACCATGACCTAACCATTGTGGAGTATCCCCACATCATAACAAGTTTCTTTTTCTTTACATCTCCCATATGCTCAAGAAGACCAAGTATATCTGCAAGAGCTTGGCATGGATGATACTTGTCATGAGCCATAGAGATAACAGGAATAGATGCATACTTTGCATACTCCCTTAAAACATAGTCTCCCTGACCATACTCTTCTATTGCATCTTCAAGAAGTCTTATTCCAATACCTGCTGCATATCTACTCATAACATTTGCAGCATCTTCAATTGTCTCTCCTGCCTTCTTCTTTGTTTTAAGCCTCATACTCTTTGGTTCAAGAAATTGAGCATGTCCACCCAACTCTGTTGCTGCTGCTTCAAAGGATTGTCTTGTTCTAACACTGGGATTGTAGAAAAGCATGAGGAATGTTTTTCTTAAAAGTGCATTTCTGTATGGATTTGTAAATCTTAATCTCTTCATCTCTCTTGCAACCTCAAGGGTCTCCAAAATCTCAGAAAGAGACCACTCCTGAATTGTAATTAAATCTCTTCCATGAAGTCTGTGCATAATTCCCTCCTTTCCCTTAATTTAAAATAAAAACCGCAGAGGAGTGTGAGTTTCCTCTGCGGTTCATGTTTTCTCCCCTCTAATTACTAATCTGGAACAACAGTTGTTCCAGCTTTTCCTTCAAGGGTTTCAAGATACTTGGAGGTAAGAGAAATATAAGCTTTACTTCCACCTGCCTCAAGGAACTTGATTATTGCTAAGATCTTTGGTCCCATGCTTCCAGGTGGGAAGTGTCCCTCTTCATAGTACTTCTTTGCCTCAGAGAGGGTTAAGTGCCTTAAGTCAACCTGTTTTGGTGTTTGATAGTAGAGTTTTGCTCCATCCTCTCCTGTAAATATTGTAAGGGTTACCTCAACATCCTCTCCTCTTTCCTTTGCTCTCTTAAGTAGCATTCTTCCAAGAAGGGATGAGGCAAGGTCCTTATCAATTACTGCTTCAACTCCACGATATATCTTAAGTCCCTTTGGTCCCTTAAACTCTATTCCATAGTTACATCTATAAACGCCATTTTCATCGGGTTTAACCTCTACAACTGGAATTCCACCACCACCTACAGTTATAGGAATATCTCCCTTCTCAAGTGCTGCTTCAACTGCATCAATCTCTACTATATCAAGAGGTTCTGGAGATGGAACAACTCTACGCCATAGTTCATTACCTTCTTCATCCTTCTTGTATAGTTTGACAGTCCAACCTTTCTCCTTTGCCTTCTTTAAAGCTTCCTCCTTTGAGTATGGAGGTCCAACAAACTTTGTTGGATTTTTAAATCCAGGATCATCCTCACTCACCACAACCTGAGTTACAACTGCTGTAACAGTCTTATCAATACCATTTGCCTTCAGTTCATTTCCAAGAATCTGACCAATCATATAACCCATTGCTCCCTGAGTATCTGCTCCGCATACATCAAGAGGAAGTGGTGGTAATACATTACTTGCAATTTCTGATCTAAGTAACACATTCCCAACCTGTGGACCATTTCCATGGGTTATGATGAAACTATCATCTGGGAACTCCTTAACAATTCTTGCGATGTGCTTACTTGTCTCACGAGTCCTCTTCCACTGCATTGGAATATCAGGAATGATAGGTTTCCCATGCTCATCCTTTAATCCAACTGGTGATACTTCATTTCCTCCAAAAGCAAAGATCCTTATCTGTTTTTTTGCCACTTCTAATACCTCCTTTACTTGTACTTCTTGATTAATCCTACTCTCTCATTGAACTCTCTAATGAGTTCATCCCACTCTTTGTAAGAATTAAACTTCTCCTTCCAGTAGTTATCGTTGTACCACTGCTCATTTAATTCTTCCACACTCTTCCCTCTCTGCTCAACCCATGTGAAGTATTTAAGATTGTGCATCCTTCTTCTGTCCCAATAGGATAATTCAAGCATCCAATCTATGGATGCTCCCATTAAAACATCTTCAAAATCCTTTGCTGCATCAATCTCTTTATACTCTCCCCTCTCTTCTCTCAGTTCTTTAATTCTTGACTTGTAAAGCTCCATGGAATCTGTTGCCACTGTAAATATCATGTCGTTTTCTGTCATCTCATAGTACTTTGCCATCTTTATCGAGCCAATAAGGTTTGCCACAGATGAAATTCCAAGTAGATCAAGATTATCCACAATCTCCTCTGGGACTTTCATCTTCTTAAGATACTTCCTTCCCTCTGGTTCATTGAAGAGCCTGATCAATCTCATACTATCCTCATCATCAATATCAACAACCATATCAATATTCTTCACATCAAACACCCAGGGAACATGCTTATCTCCAATTCCCTCAATCCTGTGTGCTCCATATCCATTGAATAGAAGGGTTGGACACTGAAGTGCCTCACCTGCTCCAATCTTAATCGTTGGGAATTTCTCTCTCAAATAGTTTCCACATCCCAATGTTCCTGCAGAACCCTGTGTAAGAAACAGAGCGGTGAATTTATCATTTTCTTTCTTAATATTATGATAAACCTCCTCCATGGCTGGACCTGTCACAGCATAGTGCCAGATTGGATTTCCAAACTCATCAAACTGATTTAGAACAACAATCTCATCAGGATACTTTCTTTTGAGTTCTTCACTCTTATCAAAAACCTCTTTTACATTACTCTCGCTTCCCGGTGTTGCGTATATCTCTGCACCAATACTTTTAAGCCACTCAAACCTCTCCCTACTCATACCTTCGGGAAGGACTGCAACAGCTTGACATCCAAGAAGATGGGAGTCGTATGCACCGCCTCTGCAGTAGTTTCCTGTTGAGGGCCAGAGAGCTTTCTGTCTTGTTGGATCAAACTCACCTCTTATAAGTTTTTCAACAAGTGGACCAAAGGTTGCACCAACCTTATGTGAACCTGTGGGGAACCATTTTCCAATGAGCATAACTATTCTTGCCTTAACTCCTGTGAGTTCTCTTGGAAGTTCTATGAAATTCACTCCATCAAATCCACCACCAAATTTCTTTGGCTCATTCTTCCATGTGATTCTAAATAGATTTCTTGGATGAAGATCCCAAAGACCAATGTTTTTGAGTTCCTCTTTTATACCTTCTGGAATCTTCTCTGGATTCCTCATCTCCTCGTATGTGGGAATTATTATATTTTTCTCTCTTGCCCTCTCTATTGTTCTTTTTAAAACCTCTTCATTTACCTTTAACTTCATAACTACCTCATAATAAGAGCCATTATTGCCTTCTGTGCATGAAGTCTGTTCTCTGCCTCGTCAAACACAACAGATTGAGGTCCATCCATAACCTCATCTGTCACCTCAAATCCCCTATCTGCTGGAAGGCAGTGCATATAGATTGCATCAGGTTTTGCAAGAGCCATCTTCTCTTTATCGCATATCCAATCCTTATTCTTCTCAAAGAGTTCCTTTATCTTTGTAAAATCTGGCTTATCCGCCTCTGGTGGAATAAAGTGTTTGCTTGTCCAAGATTTTGGATAAACAATGTCTGCATCTTTAAATGCCTCTTTCATATCATTTACAATCTCAAAGCTTCCACCATACTTCTTAACATTCTCTTTAACAGCATCTATTATGTTATCGTCAAGTTCAAATCCCTCTGGATGTGCAAGGGTTATGTTAAGTCCAAACTTTGATGCAACAGTTATAGCACTCTGGGGGACTGCAAGTGGTTTCTCTGGAGATGGTGAGTATGCCCAACTCATTACAAACTTTTTCCCTCTTAAATCTGGTCCCTTCTTCTCAATCATTGTCATAATATCTGCCATTCCCTGACATGGATGGTAAATATCATCCTCCATATTTATAACAGGAATATCTGCCCACTTTGCAAACTCCCTTATCATCCTATCCGCCTCTCCATAGATCCAATCCACTGGCGCTCCATAGCAACGTATAGCAATTCCCTCACCCATCCTTGAGAGAACTCTTGCAACATCAGAAACTCTCTCAGTTGTATATGCAATCTCCCTTCCGGGAAGTGCAGGGGTGTAAATCTTTTTTGGGTCAAGGAAGTGTGCATGACCACCAAGCTGAAACATTCCAGCTTCAAAGGAGTTCCTTGTCCTTAAAGACTGATTGTAAAAAATCATAAAGAGGGTTTTTCCCTCAAGAAGTCTGTGTGGTTCCCCCACAGCTCTTTTTCTTTTAAGGTCAAAGGCAACCTCAAGAATTGTTTCAAGTTCCTCCTTAGTGTAATCAAGATCAGTAATCCAGTCCCTTCCTCTAAAGCTCTCTGTCTTCATTTTGTTCCTCCTTTTCCTAAGTTATACTATATGATTATTTTAAAACTACTAAGGTTTATGTCAATAAATTTTTTAAACACCAAATGGACCTCCACCTTTCTCTACAATGGGAAGAAACAGAAAAATTGTTCCAATAACTATGAATAGTAAACCAAACTTAGATTTATTAACAAGGAGTATCCCCATGATAAAGAAAGCAATTCCAAATATTGTAAACTCTATGTTTCTTCTCTTCTTCTCTTTATCCATCTTAATCTCCTTCCTGTTCAGATTACAAAATAATTATACAAAAACTCCTCCCTTCTGAAAATATATCTTTGAAACAAATTAATCTATTATTTGTATATTTAAATAAAGGAGGATGATATGACAAGGAAACTTTTTATTTTACCTTTTATACTGATAATTCTATTATCTTTGGGCTTTGTCCTGCCAAACAATTTACCCTCTATAAAGATAAAGGGTAGTATAGTTTCCGAGAATGAGGCAAGATTTTCTGTGGAGCTTGATAGGATGGGATTTCTAATTATGGATGGAAAAACTATAGACATAACAGGTGGGGAAAAAGATATAAAGGTTAAAAAAGAAGGGAGTTCATTTAAAACTCATGTTTACTGTGGTGATAGATTTGGAATAGGGTCCAGTATAACTGTCGAACTAAAGGACATAAAAAAGCCTGAAAAGTATATGATACCGCGAAAAGACCTTTCCACCTCTTTCAAGTTTGATACAGATTCCATGAGACTAAAAGTTTACATAAATCTTTACAGAGAAGTAGCTGTGCCAATGATTTTAGTTATAAACAATGGATCTAAAGAGAAAAGGATACCTGTGGAAAAGAATATGAAAATAGCAGAGAAACTTTAAGAAGGAGAGAACGAAATTTATATAACCACCCTTCTTAAACCACTGAACATTGAAGTCTCTAAAACAGAAATCATAATTGACATTGAAAGACTGGATGCGTTGAGATTAAAAATAGGAGAAAGGGATATCTGGAAAGGCGGCGAGAAAACTACCATGGATACTTCACCATTTATCATATCTGGAAGAACCTTTGTTCCCATTAGGTTTGTTTCTGAAAGTCTTGGTGGGACTGTTCTATGGGATGGTAAAGAGAGAAAGGTAACGATAATCTTGAATGGTAAAAGGATAGAGATGTGGATAGGGAAGAATTACGCTTATGTGAATGGAAATTCAGTGCCTATAGATCCAGATAATCAGGACATTACACCTTTTATCAAGGATGACAGAACTTTTGTTCCTCTCAGATTTGTGTCTGAATCACTTGGTATGAAGGTTATCTGGATAGGAAACTTTCAGGAGATATTCATATTCAATCCCAGTTAGAAAAATCTATTAACTCTCTCTTATCCACTCCATTCTCGTATGCATATTGAAGGGCATCTATCTGCATATTTTTGAGTTTATCTTTAAAGTATGCACCCCTCTCCTTTAACTTTTCAACCCTCTCTATAACATCCATAGCTATACTGAATCTATCAATCTGATTCATTATGGCAAGTTGCATGGGAGTTGTTATTCCACCTCTTCCCTTAAGGAATGTTGTAAGATAACTTGAGTCAATTCCAATCTTCCTGTTCTCTCTGTATCCCCTTACATGAAGATTCTCATGGTTTGTCCTTCTGTATGTTAGTCTGTGAATAAGCCATGGATAACCATGGAAATTGAATATGATTGGTTTATTCCTTGTGAAGTAGGAATCAAATTCTCTATCACTCAATCCATCTGGATGTTCTGAATTTGGGGTTAGTGTGAACAGATTAAGAACATTCACAAATCTAATTTTTAAATCTTTAAATTCTCTCTTTAAGATACCCACTGCTGCTATAGCTTCCTTTGTTGGAATATCTCCGCAACTTGCAATTACTACATCTGGTTCTTCCTCTGGATAGGTGCTTGCAAATCCCCATACTCCTATACCCTTGGTTGCATGTTTAAAGGCTTCATCAATGGAGAGATATTGAGGATGATACTGCTTATCTATAACAATTATGTTTATCCTATCTGTTGTTTGAAGAGAGTGCCATATAGTCCAAAGAAGTGTATTCGCATCTGGAGGAAAGTAAACTCTAACAACATTGGGCCATTTATCCACAATTGAATTTATAAATCCAGGGTCTTGATGGGTAAAACCATTGTGATCCTGCCTCCATACAACAGATGTTAAAAGTAAATTTAAAGAGGAGATTGGAGTTCTCCAGTGAACATCAGTGGATATGTCAACCCATTTTCCAAACTGACTGACCATTGATGAAATTATAGGTGAGAATCCCTCATAGGTATTTAATATTCCATGCCTTCCTGTGAGAAGATATCCTTCAAGCCATCCCTCAACGGTGTGTTCAGAGAGATACTCCATAACACGGCCAAAGGGGGAAAGAAATCCCTCATCTTCATCTTCTGGTAAGGTCTTTGCCATCCATACCTTCCCTTTTACAAAGGTATCATCAAGCCTATTGGATTTTGTTTCGTCTGGTCCAAAAACTCTAAAGTTATTTGGATTTAAATTTATAACCTCCCTCAAGAATCTTCCCAGAGGTCTTGTGTTTTCAACCTGTGTTTTTACCCTTTCTCTAACATCAACAGAGAAATCCTTTGGATGTGGAAGCTTTAAATCCCTTCTTACAAGACCAGAATTTGTATGAGGATTTTTACTCATCCTCCTCTCTCCCTTTGGAGCAAGAGCTTTAAGATCCTCTCTGAGCCTCCCATTCTTATCAAACAATTTCTCTGGTTCATAACTTCTAAGCCACTCTTCAAGTATCTTTAAACTCTCTGGGTTCTCCTTTGCATCTTTAAGAGGAACCTGATGTGCTCTCCAGTATCCCTCAATGAAATGCTTGTTTATCTTTCTTGGTGCAGTCCATCCCTTTGGTGTTCTTAGAATTATCATGGGCCAGTGTGGTCTTTCCGCCTTTCCACTCTTTCTTGATTTTTCCCATATAGAAAGGATTTTCTCTATGGAATAATCCATAGCTTTCATCATCTCTTCATGAACTTCCATCGGTTCCTCTCCCTCAACAACTTTTACATCATAACCATAACCTGTAAAAAGAGAGATAAGCTCATCGTTATCAATTCTTGAAAGAACCGTTGGATTGTTTATCTTGTATCCATTTAGATGTAGAACTGGTAAAACTGCACCATCTCTAATAGGATTTAAAAACTTGTTTGAGTGCCATGATGTAGCAAGAGGACCTGTTTCAGCCTCTCCATCTCCAACAACAGTTATGGCAATCAAATCTTTATTATCAAAAACTGCACCAAAGGCGTGTGATAAGGCATACCCAAGCTCTCCCCCCTCTTGAATTGATCCGGGAATTTCAGGTGTGCAGTGACTTCCAAATCCACCTGGAAATGAGAAGGACTTAAAGAGATTCCTCATTCCTTCTTCATCCTCGGTAAATTGTGAATAGTACTCACTTAAAGTTCCTTCAAGATATACAGGTGCAATTACACCGGGAGCTCCATGTCCTGGACCTGCTATAAAAAATGCATTTATACCATACTTGTTTATAACTCTATTTGCGTGAACATAGATGAAGGAAAGACCCGGACTTGAACCCCAATGACCAAGTAATCTATTCTTTATGTGCTCTTTCTTGAGTGGTTCCTTAAGCAGAGGGTTGTCCTTAAGGTATATCATCCCTGCTGCAAGATAACAGCATGTCTTCCAATAATCATTTATCTTCTCAATCATTTTTCTCCTCCTTAATAATTTTCTCATAGTTAGCTTCATTTTAACATAAAAACCTTAGTCATAAGAAAGCAATGAAAAATGTCAAAATATGTTGAAATCTCTTATCAGCAAGAGACTCCACGCTTACATTAACTATAAATGGATTAAGAATATTATAGATGAGTTCAAGCTGTAGGTGTGTTGTTGGGTTATACATTATGTTGACAAAGTGAAAAAATATATTATAATTTTTCATGAAGAAAATATCATGAAATATATACATCAT
>JAGGSY010000138.1 GCA_021158845.1 Caldisericia bacterium | reverse complement strand
CTTTGCCCCATTCATCAAAAATGGAAGAACAGCAGTCCCTTTGAGAAATCTTTCTTATGCAGTTGATGCAAAGGTGAAATGGGATGCAAACACAAAGTCTATCAAGGTGGAGAATGCCTACGCTCAGGTGGTTTTCTTTGTAGGGAATAAAACTGCTTTTGTAAATAGTGTTCCAGTGAATCTCTACTTTGCCCCATTCATCAAAAATGGAAGAACAGCAGTCCCTTTGAGAAATCTTTCTGAATTTTTTGGTTTAAAGATTAGATGGGATTCCACTGAAAGAAAGATAGTTATAAATGGTGATGTCTATCCCTTGTTAAAGGTAAAGGATGATCTTGGAAATGAGGTTACATTTAAGAGTCCTCCAAAGAGAATTGTATCCCTTGCCCCATCAAACACAGAGATTCTCTTTGCAGTAGGTGCAGGAGATCAGGTAGTGGGTGTTACAGACTTCTGTAATTATCCAGAGGATGCTTTAAAAAAAGAGAAGGTTGGAGGTTTCTCCAATCCAAATATTGAAAAGATCATTTCTCTTAAACCAGATTTTGTTTTTGGAGCAAGGGGTAATCCAAAGGATTTACTTTTGAGACTCTCAGACATGGGGATAAAAACACTTGCCTTTGATCCAAGAAGTATTGAGGATGTTTTCTCTCTTATCAAGCTAATTGGAGATATAACAGATCATCCTGATGAGGCAAATGAACTTCTCGTTGAATTGATGGAGAAGAGGAAGAAGGTGGATGATGAGGTAAAGAAATTTGAGAAAAAGAGGGTCTATCTTGAGATATGGAACAATCCATACATGAGTGCGGGAAAGAACACATTTGTTGGTAAGTTAATAGAGGAAGCAGGAGGTATAAATATAGCTGAAAATGCTAAAGGAGATTGGCCCATACTCTCACAGGAATACATAATAAAGGAAAATCCAGAGGTTATAATTCTTGGCTATATGGGAGCTGATCCTGGAGATGTTAAGAAGAGACCGGGATGGGAGAATATTGATGCAGTAAAGAATGGAAGGATATACACCATAAATCCTGACCTTATATTCAGACCAGGACCAAGGATAATTGATGGGCTTTATGAACTCTTTAAATTCATTCATGGCGAGAGTCTTGAAGTTCTTCCAGCACTCTCTGTAGCGAGATAGTGAGGAAATATTTTATTCCCTCTCTCATCCTTCTCCTCTTTCTTATCTTTGTACTCTCCCTCTCCTTCGGAACTGTTAAATATGAGTTTAAGGAGATTATTTTCTCTATTCTTCATCCATCAAATGGAGAAGAGATAATTTTAAAAGTGAGGCTCCCAAGGGTGATAGGTGCATTCTTTGTGGGAGCTTCACTTTCTCTTGCAGGACTCCTCTCCCAAACTCTATTCCTAAATCCCCTTGCAGATCCATATCTCTTTGGTATATCATCTGGAGCAAATTTTTTTGTAACCCTCTCTCTCTTCCTTGGTCTGGAGGGCTTATTTCCCCACTCTCTTTCTGTATTCTCCTTTCTGGGAGCTTTGTTTTCAACCTTTCTTGTGTTTATGATAAGTAAAATAAAAGGAAGAATATCCCCATTAACTCTACTTCTCTCAGGCATTGCATTGAACTATCTTTTCTCCTCCCTCTCCACTCTGTTCACAGTCTGGGGAAGGGATGTTCTAAACAAATCTGTTTTCTGGTCAATGACTGGATTATCCAATGCCACATGGTTAAGTGTGAAGGTTATTATACCCTTCTTCCTTGTATCTCTCATCATTTCAATTTTCATGTACCTACCTCTAAATGTTTACATATTGGGAGAGCATGAGGCAACCTCACTTGGAGTAAATGTTGTTTTTACGAGAACAATTCTTTTAATTCTCATTGCATTACTCACAGGAAGCAGTGTGTATGTATCGGGAATCATAGGTTTTATAGGACTGATGGTTCCAAATATATTAAGGGGGATATTTGGAACAGACCATCTTAAGCTCATTCCACTATCAGTTGTATCAGGTGGAGCACTCCTCATGCTCTCTGATCTTATTTCAAGAACAGTATTCTCACCCACAGAGATACCTGTATCAATAATTACCTCTCTCCTTGGAGCTCCATTCTTTTTCTATATTCTCTGGAGGGAAAGACCATGGTAGGTATTCTTGATATTAATAATATTCACTTTTCATACAGGAGAGGGGTTGAGGTGCTAAAGGGTGTTAGTTTCAGTCTTTTAAAGGGTGAATCTTTAACAATCTTTGGTCCAAATGGAAGTGGAAAGTCTACACTTATAAAGATAATTCTTGGTTTTATAAAGCCAGATGAGGGAAGTGTCAAGTTTGAAGGAAGGGAAATACTGAAATTAAAAAACAGGGAAAGGGCGAGGATACTTTCCTATGTTCCACAGAGACCAAATCTTACCTTTCCACTAACTGTGTTTAACTATGTCCTTCTCGGTAGAACTCCATACATAAATGGGTTTGTTAGAAAAAATGATTACGATAAGGTGTTATACTGGATGGATAGAGTCGGGATTTTGCATCTAAAGGATAGAGATTTTCTATCTCTCTCTGAGGGGGAAAAGCAACTTGCCCTCCTTTCCAGAGTTCTATCTCAGGAAACTCCCATAATTCTTTTGGACGAACCTCTCTCCCATCTTGATTTAAGATTTAGAACCAGAATTTTAAAGATACTTCTTGAGGTAAAGGGAGAGGGAAAGAGTATGATAAGTGTTTTCCATCATTTGAGTTCTGTAAAGCTCCTCTCCGATAGAGTTATATTTTTAAAGGATGGGAGAATTCTTGAGGAGGGCGTAAAGGAAGAGGTCATAACACCAGAGAATATCAATCTTCTCTTTGACGGTGAGGTTCTGTTAGATCTTTCAGGTTGAGTTTCTTTATCTCAGAGATTGAAAAGATACCTCCAAGTATTAGATATATATAGTATGTAAAGAAACGCCACAAAAATGTGAGTGCAAAGAGCTTCTCTGGGGGAACAAAAGAGGAGAATAGCGATGAATATCCAGCTTCTGCGATGCCACTCCCACCTGGAGTAGCTGCCAATGTAACAAAGAAGTGGAAGATAAATTGTGTTATGACAGCTCTTAAATAATTAAATTTTACATTTAAAGAGTTGAGGATTGATGGTGAAAGGTTCAGAAAAATAAACCAGTATCCAAAGGTTATAAGGATCAATATTGGAACAAGACTTTTCTTTTTAAACAGGAGTGTTATTCCCCTATGGTATCTTTCAATGTTCTTATTTATTCCATCTATAATTTTTCTCCTCTTTTCCTCACTCAGTCTTTTTGGCCATCTCATTTTCATAACCCTTTCTGTTAAATTAAAAAGTCTCCTTGGTTTTAAGGCAAAGAGGAAGAAAAGAAAAGAGAAAACAGCTATTGAGGTTATTAATAGATAAAAGACTCTATTCCACCAGAGATTCTGGGGGAGGCTTTCTTTAAAAAATATGATGAATAAAATTGATGCTAAGAGAAAAAAGAGCATATTTATAAGATACATTATGGTTACAACTGCACTCCCTCCTCCTATAGTCATACCTTCCCTTGATAGTAGATAAATTTTACCTACCATACCACCTGAACCAAAGGGCGTGATACTTGCAAGGAAAAGAGAGAGGAGATTTATCTTTATACATTTAAACAAACTTATCTTTACCTTGAAGAATCTCAGTAGTGTGTATAATCTCAATCCATCCATAAACCATAGGGATATTACAATGATAATGGTTAAAAGG
>JAGGSY010000137.1 GCA_021158845.1 Caldisericia bacterium | reverse complement strand
TTTTTGTGAAAATTTTTTTCTCCTCCCCTATCATGGGTATCTTTACCTTGAGTTCTTTTAGGTTTCTGCCATTTTCCAAAACCATATCTTTTATATTTTCTTTAATGTTTTCTCCAATTGTATACTACATTGCTCTCACAGTTTTAAGAGTGGAGGAAAGGAATGTATTATTAAAAAAGCTCATGAGATACAAACTTTAATTTATATCACTGTTTTGGTGTTATAATTCAACTGATAAATGTTTTCTTTTAATAGAGGTGATGGATGAAAATACTTTTTTCTGATGTAACATTGATTGGAACGATGGATGAGGAGGGGAGAGAGATAGAGAATGGGTATGTATTAGTTGATGGGAATAAAATTGATTATGTTGGAAGTGAGAAACCAGAGGGGAAATTTGACAGGGTTATAGATGGAAGGGGAAAACTCATGCTTCCTGGCTTTGTAAACACGCACCATCACTTCTACCAGTCCCTCTTCAGGAATATAAAAGGGGTAAACGACCTTCCTCTATTTCCATGGCTTACAACCCTTTATGAGATGTGGAAAAACATTGATGAGGAGGCAGTCCATATATCAACCATTGTTTCAATCCTTGAGATGATGAAGAGTGGAGTTACAACAACAACTGATCACCTCTACCTTGTTCCAGAGAACAACAACTTTATATTTGATGCCCAGATTGAGGGTGGGATAATGACGAAGATTAGATTCCACCCAACAAGGGGGAGTATGTCCTTATCAAAAAAGGATGGAGGTCTTCCTCCAGACTCTGTTGTTCAGACTGAAGAGGAGATTTTAACCCATTCTGAGGAACTCATTGACAAATATCATGATCCAGAGAAATACTCAATGCTTAGAATTGCTCTTGCCCCATGTTCACCCTTCTCAGTAACTCCAGAACTTATGAAAGAGAGTGTAAAGCTTGCCGAGAAGAAGAATGTTCTCCTTCACACCCATCTTGCAGAAACCCTTGATGAGGAGAGATTTTGTCTTGAGAAGTTTGGAAAAAGACCAGTGGATTACATGGAGGAGTTGGGATGGTTGAATGAGAGAGTTTGGTTTGCTCACCTTGTTCATCTATCTGATGAGGATATAGAGAAACTTGGAAAAAATGACGTTGGAATGGCACATTGCCCAACTTCAAATATGAAACTTGGTTCTGGTATTGCTCCAGTTAGTAAGATGAAGGAAAAAATTAGAATTGGTCTTGCAGTGGATGGAAGTTCAAGCAATGATACAGGGAATTTCCTTCTTGAAATAAGGAATGCACTTCTCCTTCAGAGGGTTAGGTTTGGTGCAGATGCATTAACCACAAGAGAGGTTTTGAAGATGGCAACCATGGGTGGTGCAAGAGTCTTGAGGATGGATGACTACATTGGAAGTATTGAGGTGGGGAAAGCAGCGGATTTAATAATGTTTGATTTGAATAGACTTGAGTTTGCTGGAGGACTACACGATTTATTGAGTGTCCCAGTTATACTTGATGCAAAGAAGGTGGATTTCTCCATGATAAATGGCGAGATAGTGATTGAGGATGGGGAATTCACGATTTTGGATGAAAAAACATACATAGAGAAACAGAATAAAATTTTAAAGAAACTCATCCCTTAACTTTATAAATAAATTGTTAAAAAACTATGCAGCTTCAGTGCCTGGCATTGCATTTTTCTGCAACAAAAAGTGCCTGGCACCCAGCGTTGCAAGATGGAAGGAGGGAAGATGAGAAAAGTTTTTCTCTTTATCTTAATTTTATCTTTAATCCTTGGTTTTGGTGTTTTAAAGTTAGAGAAGGTTTCATTGGCAGATTCTCCAGCAGGTGAGATGCTTGGGGATTGGGAGTCAATGAATGAATCCCTCTATGCTCTTGATGTTCCAGTGGTTAAAATATTTAATGGAGGTCTCATCTTATCTGTTTTTAAGGATTCCCTTGAGAGATCAACAGATGGTGGAATTACCTGGTCAAAGGTAGGAGAGGGTGTTGTTGAAGGAGATTTGGTGAAAATCTTGGAAAAGGATGACTCCATCTTTGTGTTTACAAAGATAGGAGTTTTCAAGTCCACTGATAGAGGTGCCACATGGATTAAAATCTGGGAAGTTAAAGATGATTCAGTTTCCTTTGCAAAAAGGGTAAACAACTCCTTCTATATCGGAACAGAGAAGGGAAATTTATTAAAGACAGAGAACTTCAAAGAATTTGAGACTGTTTTAAGTGTCCCTTCCATGATAACAGATGTGGCATCCTTTAATGATACTCTATTTGTTGGAACAATTGGTGGACTTTTCAAATTTGAGGAAGGAGAGGTTGAGGAAATAGAGGAGTTTAAAGGGAGGAGTGTAACTGGTATTATTAAAAGAGAGGAAGATTTTGTGGTTGTAAGCAATGATAACAGAGTGCTTATTGGTGATGAATACACCTCTGAAGGATTTATAGATGTAACAAAAAATGGAGAGACATTCGTAACGGTTAATAAGAAGCTTTTAACTTCATACAACGGTGTAGTTTCATTTGATAATGGAATCTTTGTATTCTCAGATGATACATTGCTATTCTCTGAGAATGGAAAAGAATGGGAGGAGTATTGCACAGGTCTTCCAACAATTTACTCAATAAGTATTGATCCAGATGATAGTAATCACATACTTCTTGGTACAGAACTTGGTGTATATGAGTCAATGGATATGGGGAGGAATTTCTATCAATTGACAGGTGGATTTGAAGGTTTGGATGTGATCTGCGCCTTATTCCTGAAGGATAAAATCTACTTTGGGACAGATGGTGGTGTCCTTTTATCAAAAAATGATGGTGTCTCATGGGAAAGAATAGGACTCAATGAAAGAAACATTCATATTCTTATAAATTTTAATGGGAAAGTTTATGCAGGAACAGATGAGGGACTTTTTGTTTTTGATGGTGATACATGGAAAGATGCAGGAGTTAGTGGTGTAGTTCATACACTATCTAAAGGAAGCGATTTCATTGTTGTTGGAACAGATAAAGGAGTTTATATAGTTGATGAGGAGGTTAAAAAGGTAGGGAGTAATATTGGTGGAG
>JAGGSY010000136.1 GCA_021158845.1 Caldisericia bacterium | reverse complement strand
ATAAAAGGCTCAAAGGTTTTTATAGAAATTTAAATAGAGGGATTAAATCTTTAAAAGATTAACAAGGAGGTGAGAAATGAAGTTAAACCCACTTTCATTGCCAATTGCTATTCCAGAAGGAGTTGATTATGATGAGTACCTTATTGCAACCTATTTAGCTGTCTTTCCAAAGGAAATTCCTATTCCAAAGCTTGCACCAGCACTTGCAGTGGAGCAGAGCACTGGAACATGGGTTCCGGTGCCTGGTGAAACTGAGGAGGTGAAGAGAAAGCATGTTGCAAAGGTTATAGGGGTTTATGAGATACCTGATTATGAGTTTGAGGTCCCCAAAGATATCCAGATGAGAAGCTATATAATTCAGATTGCATTTCCAGAGGTAAACATCGGAGAGCAGATTCCAATGTTTTTAACTACTATCGTAGGAAACATATCAATGGGTGGAAGAATAAAACTTCTTGATGTGAGATTTCCAGAAAAATTCGTAAAGGGATTTAAAGGACCAAAATTTGGAATAGAGGGAGTAAGAAAACTTCTCAATGTTTATGATAGACCTCTTTTAAATAATATGATTAAACCATGCACTGGATACACTGTTGATGTTGGAGCAGAACTTTTTAGAAAGGCAGCTCTTGGTGGATGCGATATCATCAAAGATGATGAATTAATAGCAGATGCATCCTTTAACAGGATAGAGGAGAGGGTTAAAAAATATATGGAGATAGAGAAAGAGGTTTTTGAAGAGACAGGTGAGCATACACTCTACACAGTAAACATCACAGATAGAGTTCCAAAGATATTTGAGAATGCAAAAAGAGCAATTGAATTAGGTGCAAATGCACTTATGGTAAACTACTTAGCTGTTGGGTTCTCTGTTTTAAGGGCACTTGCAGAGGATCCATCAATAAATGTTCCAATACTTGGACATATGGATGTTACTGGGGCAATGTATATGTCTCCATATCACGGCATAAGTTCACACATAATACTTGCAAAGCTTGCAAGACTGGCAGGTGCTGACATCGTTGTTATACCTGCTCCATACGGTAAAGCGCCTGTTCTACCAGAGAAATTTATTAGAAATGCCTATAATTTAACATTCCCATTCTACAACATCAAACCAACATTTCCAATGCCATCAGGTGGAATTACTCCTTCAATGATTCCAAATGTTATAAAGGATCTCGGACCGGATGTTGTGATTGGTTCTGGTGGTGGAATACATGCCCATCCTCAAGGTCCAGTTGCTGGAGCAAAGGCATTCAGACAGGCAATAGATGCAACGATGAAGGGAATTCCACTTGAAGAGGCAGCCAAAGAGTACCCTGAACTAAAGGTTGCACTTGAGAAGTGGAGAGATCCATTTGGAAAGGGAATTGGACTTTAAAGGAGGTTAGAGATGAAAGTTACAGTTCTTGGAGGATGTGGAACTGTTGGAAGTGTTGCAGTAGAAACACTCTCTTCATTAGATTTTTTCTCTGAAATTGTTGTTGCAGATATAAACAGAGAAAAGGGCGAGAAATTATCCTCAACACTTAAAAATGTTTCGTTTAGAGAAGTTGATGCGAATGATGAAGAGAGTGTAAAAAGTGCTATTGAAGGTTCTGATGTTGTTTTGAACACTATTGGTCCATTCTTTAAATTTGGTCCAAAGATCCTAAAAGCTGTTATTGAAAAGGGAATAAATTATGTTGATATATGTGACGATTTTGACGCAACGGAGAGACAGCTTGAAATGGATGAAGAGGCAAAGAAAAGGGGAGTTTCTGCGCTTATAGGAATGGGAAGTTCTCCTGGTTTTGCAAATGTTCTTGTGAGATTTGCAAATGATTATCTCTTTGATGAAATGACAAGTGTCGATATATATCATGCACATGGAGGAGAAAAAACTGAAGGAGCTGCAGTTGTTAGGCACAGGATACATTCCATGTTGATTGATATCCCTGCCTTTCTTGATGGAGAGTTTAAAACTGTGAGAATATTTGATAAAAGCGGAGAGGCACTGGAGGAGGATGTGGATATGTGTGGATTTGGAAAGTATAGGGTTTATGCCTATCCTCATCCAGAAACAATTACACTTCCAAGAGTCTTTAAGTCATTAAAGAGAGTTACTAATCTTGGTATAGTGCTTCCTCCAAAATATGCAGAGCTTATAAAGGGTTTTGTTAAGCTTGGCGTTACTTCAGAAGAGCCTATTGATGTAAATGGTAGGAAGATAAAACCAATTGATTTTGCTGTTTCGTTCATTCTATCAAGAAGAGAGAAATTTATAAAAGATGCAGGAATAACAGAACCTATTGGATGTTTGAAGATTGTGATAAAAGGAAAAAAAGATGGAAGAAGATATACATACATTTTCTCAGTTACATCAAAAGGAGCTGGGATGGAGAAGGGAACTGGAATACCAGCAGCACTTGGTGCATTACTTATGGGTCAAGGAAAGATAAAAGAGAAGGGTGTCTTCCCACCAGAGAAAGGAGTGAATCCTATTGATGTACTGGAGGTGTTGAGTAAAAAGATAAAACTTGGAGAAGGAGGAAAACTTCCAGTTGAAGTTGAGAGGATAGATGAAACTGGGAAAAAGGAGAAGGTAGATGTTCTAAAGTTTCTTCCTATCTGAGTAAAAGATTTATAAAACAAAAAATAGAGTTAACTCTTTATTGTGTGAAGCTATAACATTTATTG
>JAGGSY010000135.1 GCA_021158845.1 Caldisericia bacterium | reverse complement strand
GATTTAAATAATATTCTACCTTGTTTTTAATTTTCGTTTTCTTCATACCATTCCTCCAGATCTAAAGCGTTTATAAAATCAATTAAAAACGCTCTTTTAACTTTACCTTTATGAACCACACCAACTATAGGTTTTCTCATACTTTTAGTTAATTTAAAATGACTACCTCTACATTCAACGTATTTCCAGCCAAAATATTCAGCCACCTTTAAAATATCACTCAACATAAATTCTGGCGGTTTCCTCAAAATTCTCTCAACAATCTTCTTAATTCTACTTTTATTCAACCTCTTCTCCTATGATATCACATATAGTATCATTGTCAAGCATCTATGATAGAGGTGTATGCCTTAAATATACTAAAAAGGGGTGGATTATCCACCCCTTTTATGGTTCTAAGTTCTATAAGGAATTATGGTACAACTTTTCCCCAGTTTTGAGCGAGTATCACAAGATCTATTCCATCAACCCTTAAATCTCCATTGAAATCACAATTTGGATTCCAGTTTTCTTCTCCCGGGACCGAACCAAAGGCTTGCATAAGTAAAACAAGGTCGTATCCATCAACAATTTTATCTCCATTTACATCTCCCTTAACTCCTGTTCCTTCTCCAATTTGAAGTGTATTTCCATACGATTGACAGGAGATGTAGAGTGGCGTTGAGTTGTATAACGAGAGATTTGCAATCTGAAGGGTTCCATTTCCGGGATTTGTTGCTCTAAAGATTATGGTGAATACAACTCCATCACCTGAAACACCTGTTAGTGCTGGTCTTACCGCCTGAAGGGATACATACCCCTCCTGATTGTGAATCTTGTAGGCAATTATAGGTGAGATACCGTCACTGCCCATAAATCCACCATCCCTTATTTCATCTACCTGAACAAGATTTGGATCAAAGAGTATATCCATGTTTAAAGATACAAGGTCATTTACTCCTGTAATCTTTACATCCACTTTAAAGGAATCACCTGCATTAACATTCACGAGAGAAGGGATTAAAGTTAAAGTTGTGTTGGAGGGAGGCATTATTACAAGAACAATATTTGCTGTTCTAATCTTCCCTTCACTTTCGCCTTTAACCACAAGCATATATGTGCTTGGCTGAAGAGAAGAGTTGGTTTCAATCTTTAGATAAGCAGTATCCACTAAGGATGGAACTGTAGCAGGAGAGAATGTTGGGATTATCCCATTTGGCAGAGGACCACTTGCGCTTTCAAGGGATAGGCTCACATCTCCTTTGAATATCTCATCTCTTTCAATTTTAACTGTAAAGAAACTTGTACCTCCCTGTGTTATGGTTCTTGAGGTTGGTGGGACAACCTCAATTTTAAAGTCTCCTGTGGGCATTATTACCACAGTGAGAAGTATGTTTACCTCTGCTCTTTTTCCTCCTCCTGAGCCTGCAACTGTGAGTGAGTATGGACCGGGTGGCGTGTTTTCTCCAACATTGATGGTCAAAACAGAAGAGACAGTAGGAGTGATTGCTTCAGGAGAAAAGGAGAAGGTGGTATTAGGTGGAGGGTTAACCAGTGTTAAATTTACAGGAACATTGAATCCCCCTTGAGCTGTCATGGTTATTATAAATGTGGCACTTTCACCCTGATATGCACTTCTTTGAGGAGGTTGAGCATTTAATGTAAATGAACCCTGAACCTGTGGTCTCACATCAAGAGTTACAGTCTTTGTTGCAACAAGGTTTCCACATCTTCCCTCAATTTCAAGGAAGTAAACATTTGGAACAATTTGGGGAAGTGCTGTTACTGTTAAAGTTGCTGTATCTTCCTCTGATTCAAGGGTTTGAGGTGAAAATGAATAGGTTAGGTTGTTTGGGGGATTCTTAAGGGAAAGAGTAACTTCTCCTGCAAAGGTTCCATACGGTGTAAATGAGATTGTGAATGTGGTGCTTTCTCCTGCATATATAACCCTTCCCTCTGGTTCAACATTTAGATAGAAGTTTGCCGTTGGGAAGAAGGCATACAGGTAGTGATCAGATGAAGCTACAAATAATCCTCCCTGAGCTATTGCAGGGGAGGAGTATATTTCTCCATCTGTTGCATATTCCCATATTTTTTCACCTGTGTTTTTATTCAATGCATAGATTTTCTTATCACGGGATGTAAAGTAGACAAAATCACCAGAGACAGCAGCAGAGCCATCAATTGGTCCTTCTGCATCAAACTGCCACAATTTTTGTCCAGTTGTCTTGTTTATGGCATAGAAGTGTCCTTCTCTATCACCAACATATATTGCTGTATCATCAACGGCAGGAGTGGATACAAAGTTTCCTCTCTCTGAAAATTCCCATACAGGAGAGAGTGTGGCAGACAATGCGATAATCTTACCTTTTATATCTGGAAGATTGGATAGAGAGGTAACAAATAGATAGGTTCCATCTGTGGATATAGATGATTCGTTTCCCATAGATGTTATTCCAGGTATCTGATAGGTAAAAAGAATATTTCCATCATAAAGATTTATTGCATATACAAGTCCACTGAATGTGGATACATAAACTGTTCCACCAATTACTGTAGGGGATGAGTACTCATGGTATGCCACTTCTCTCTTCCAGAATTCATTTCCATTGGTTGCATCCACTGCATAAACATAACTTGGGTTTCCAACAGTTCCAAAAATAATATACCCATTTACATAGATTGGGGAGGATAGAGCTTGCCCAAGAGGTGAGAATTCCCAGATTTTACTTCCAGTGTTTGCGTCAAGGCAGTAAACTTTGGTAGGTCTATTTGGATCTCCACCAGATGCGAAGTATACTCTTCCTCCATTGTATAGAGGTGCTCCAAGAATATAGTTTTCTGTGGCAAAGTCCCATATCTTTGTGCCATCCTCAACATTGAAGGCGTACAATCTTCCAGAGTAATCTCCAACAAATACCTTACCTTCTGCGACAACAGGCGAGGATTTAGAATTTTGAATTAATGGAGCTCTCCAGGAATAGGCGTTTAAGGGAAGGGTATGTGGATCCAGAACTTCATCAGCCAGACCACTATGATGGATGTCATGCATAAACATGGGCCAGCTTGTATTTTCTGCTTTTACCCTTGAAGAGATTAATGTGAATCCTCCAAAAATAAGGGAAATTAATACAGCAAAAATTAAAATTTTATTTCTCATGAGATTCCTCCTTTTCAAGTTAATCCCCTGGATAGGTTATAGTTATTATCTGTAATTCTGGATCCCATTCCACTTTAGCACCAAAGGCTTCTGATACAAATCTCAATGGGACAACGGTTCTTCCTCCACCAAGTTCTGGGATTTCAATGACCTTTGGTGGCACATCCAGATAGTATCTTTCTCCATTTATTAAAGCCTCTTTCTTTCCGATCCATAGAACAACAACCTTGTCACCAAGAGTTATAGTTATTCTCTCCTCCACAGGATCCCATCCCACATCGGCACCAAAGGTTTCTGCAACAAACCTCAAAGGGACAAGTGTTCTTCCATTCTCTATAAATGGAGCAAGTTCAAGCATTACAGTTTCGTCATTTACCACAGCCATAAGATTACCAATCTGTAGTCTTATTATTGTTCTTGGCTTATATATCACATGAATCTTTTTTACAGTTTCATTTCCTGCTTTATCAATGGCTTTGATGGTGAGTAGATTATCTCCCTCATTTAGAGAGTAGGAGGCAGTGAAGTTTCCTTGAGAGTCAGAAATTACTATTACTCCATTTACATCTACTTTTATATTCGGCTCAGTTTTTCCTGTCACATCTATGAGTTTGTCTTTAACCTCTGTTCCATCTTGAGGAGAAGTTACCTCAAGTTCTGGAGGGGTTATATCAACTATAAAGGTGTATGTTAAAACCTCTGATTCGTTTCCTGCCTCATCCTTTGCCTTTACAGAAAAAGTATGACTTCCCTCTTTAAGATTCGGTGTAACATAGCTTGTAGTGTGTTTCCATTCACTCCAATCCTCCTCGTCAAGCTTATAGGAGTAAAGCAGATTTTCTGGAAGAGTTTTATCATCACTACCTTCCCACTCAAACTGGACACTTAAAGTTTTATTTGTCTCTGGAGGAGGTGTCGTTGTAAATTCTACTGTGGGAGGACTTTTATCCTGAGGTACTACAGTAACCCTTAATGTTGTAGCTTGAGTATCTATGTTCATCTGCCTCATCTTTGAATCAAAAAGGGTAATGTTTTGGAGTTTAACATCGTATATACCCGTGTTTCCTCCCACAAAGTTTACCTTAAGAAGAAGTCCTGAACCTGATACACCCTCAACCTGTCCTATCCTTGATATTCCCACAATTATTCTATTCTCGTTCTTTTTGACTTTGGAGAGGACAACAATACTTCTCTTGTCTCTCTCAAGGAAATTTTTCTCTTTATCTGTTGACTTTTCTATACCAGATTGCTTAACCGAGAGTTCATTTAATGGCATGGATATATCGAAGGCGACTCCATACAGATCAGTTACATCTGAAACTCTAATCTCAAAGCTTGAGTTGGTTCCAGAAACCACTGTCATGGTATCTGGTTCAATGTAGATTCTTGGATTCCCACTTTTCCATGCCACACCAAGTGGCAACAGAGAAAACAAGATTAATAAAGTTAAGATTTTTTTCATCCACTTTCCTCCTTCTTCAATTTAGAAGAAAAACACTTCTTTTTGTTTCCAATCTAAGTTTAACACAAAAATTATTTCTAAATCACAAGAGATTTATCAAACTATGCCACTGTTTGACTATAAATGTGTTATAATTTATACTTAATTTGATGGAAGGAAAGGTAAAGTGGTTTGATCCTCAGAAGGGATATGGATTTATAGAATTTAAAGGTAAAGATATTTTTGTTCATTATAAGGATATTGTGGGGGAG
>JAGGSY010000134.1 GCA_021158845.1 Caldisericia bacterium | reverse complement strand
AGTTTAAGGACTATCTTTTCTTCTTTTATCTTTACATAAACATCTATAACTTTTAAGCCTCCATTGGAGCTTATTTTTATTGTGCCAGTGTAGTATTTACCTCTTTCTAAATTGCTTGAGTCAATTCTAACTGTGATTCTTATGCTATTACCTGAGAAAGTTGTCTGACTTAAAATTATCCACGGGGCAGAAGTCTTTAATGTTCCTTCAAGTGTTCCTCCACCTTTGTTTGATATGGTAAAGACCCTTGTTTCAGAAGAACCTTTTTCTATCTCCCCGAAATTCAAATTTATAGTATCCACTGTAATCTCTGGATTTGCTTCAACAACCTTAACATTCAACTCAACTGTTTCATCTCCACCATTGCTTTCAATATATATGTGACCTTTATAGCTTTCTCCTGCCTTAAGAGTTTCTGCGTTTATTGTTACCATGATTTTTACATCGTTTCCTTTGAAGTTAAGGGAGGATAGTTCCACCCATTTGACATCTGTTGATAAAGTTCCATTAAGTTCTCCTCCCCCTAAATTCTTTATAAATAGAGCCATATTCTTTTTTCCACCTGCATTTATGGTTCCAAAGTCAAGTAGTTTTGGAGTAACTGAAAGTTTTGGTGGGAGCCCCTTTGTTTTTAGGACAATTAGAACATCCTGATTTCCACCGTTTGATTTTACAATTACTTTACCCTGATACTTCTTTTCAGGATCAAATCCTTCAGTATCAACTGTTACTTTAACTATTACATCGTTTCCAGTGAATTCACGAGGATAGACCTTTATCCAGAAAAGAGAAGGCTCTATAGTTCCTGTAAGTGTACCACCACCTGTGTTTGTGATTCTGAAGGAGAGAGTCATTTTAGAATCTACATCAACTTCTCCAAAGTCAAGAGTTGTGGGTTCAACCTTCAAGTATGGTGGTGGCTGAGAGGAGAAAGCTCTTACTGAGAAATCTTCTCCTGTTGTGAAAAGATAATCCTTATAGAGACAAAAATCTGTGTGGAAGCCTTTATCAAACTTTTCCTGCCAGGAGATAGTTCCATCTTCAAGAGATAGCATGTAAAGTGTGCTTGTTTTATCGCCGATGAATACATATCTATCTGTCACAACAGGAGAGGCATCAAATCCTGATGGAAGGTTTCTTGTCCATTTGGCTTTCCCTGTTTTTAAATCTATACATGCAACTTTTCCATGTATTCCAGCAATAACTGCCAAATCACCTGAAATTGCTGGTGTTGTCACGGTATCCTCATTAAGATTAAAATACCAATCCTGATGTCCTTTATTCTCTCTATTTAACGCCCTGAACTGTCCAGATGTATTCAGTAAATAAACATAATCTCCAAGAATAACAGGCGTAGCTTTAACATTCTTACCTACAAGTTTTTTAAATAAAACTTCTTTAGTTAACGGATGAAGAGCATATAAATAACCATCCTGAGATACAAAGTAAATTCCTCTATCATCTCCGCTTATTGCTGAGTTTATTTTTCCACCTGTTGAATAGTTCCATACAAGATCACCGGTATCCTTATCTACACAGTAAACTATCCCATTCTCTGCTCCAAAGTAAACATAATGGTTTGTTACAAGAGGAGCTGTTGTAATTTTTGAATAAACCCGCATCTTCCATAGGTATTTTTCGTGGTTTGAGATATCAACACAATAGAAGTTTTCATCAATGGAGCCAAAATACAATTTTCCATCGCTAAATGCTGGTGTTCCAATTATTGCTCCATCTGTATCAAATGTCCAGAGAACATCACCGCTTCTTTTATCAAAAGCATATAACGATTTATCACCACATCCTGCATATACCACATCATCAACTGCTATAGGAGAAGTGAAGAGTGCATTACCAAGATAGTGCCATTTTTCCTCAAGTGGAGGCCTAAACTCCTCATCTGAGCAACCCAGTCTCTCATTCGTACCTCTATATGTTCTCCATCCTGTCTCTTGAGAGTTAGAAATTTTCAAGTCCAAAGAGACAAAGATTAAAGTTAAGATTAATAAAAGGATGATTTTTTTCATTCCTCCTCCTCTCTTTTTGTTTTTATTTTATCACTATTTTTACCTGTTAAATAATCTATCAAGAATTATGGCACAGGCACTTCTAACGGAGAGATGATTGTATTTATTCCCTTTAGGATAGCCTTTTATTGGCTCAAGTTGATAGTCAAATGGTATCTTCTCTCTTACCATTCCCCACCCTGTGCCAAAAAGGATTAGAATGGGATGTTTTTTGAGTATTTCCCTTAGTTTTTTAAAAGTTATCTCTTCTTTACTGGATTTTGCACTTGTGAATATAATAATAGGTTTAACCCTTTCTTTTCTCTCAATATCCAAGATAACCTCGTCAAGGGAAGAGGAGAGTTTCACAAGTTTTAAAGCCTCTCTCCTGTATCTATTAAAAAACCTCCCTCCCCCTCTTGTCCAGAAGTTTATTATTCTTTCAATGGCTCTTCTCTGATTGTCAAAGGGATGCACCACATAAAGAGTTTTTACTCCAAATGTCTTTGAGAGCCTGCTTATATCCACAATGTCATAGGGAAGTATGGATGAGGCAACAACTCTTCCTTTTCTATCATAAACAGGATAATGAACAAGTCCTATATAGG
>JAGGSY010000133.1 GCA_021158845.1 Caldisericia bacterium | reverse complement strand
CTCTTCCTGAGGGGAAGACAAAGGTATTAAAATTAAAATTTAAAATTACAGAAGGATGTAAAGAGTATAAGAAATTTGTTCTAAGTTTTAATGATAATAAAGAGGAATTTAAAATATTTGTTAATTGTTTAAAGATTTATCATCATGCAATAATCTCTGGTTTTCCAGATGGAAGTTTTAAACCAAATCTTCCATTAAAAAGGGTTGAAGCCAGTGCAATCATAACCAATGCTCTTTTACTTAAATCTTCCACCTCCTTCCTTCCAAAGGATATTCTCCCTAATTATTGGGGAAGTGGGTTTGTGTCCTCTGTTGTAGGAAGTGGGATAATGAGAGGTTATCCTGACGGAACATTCAAACCAGAGAGATATATGACGAGGATAGAGGCAAGTGCAGTTATATTTAAAATCCTATCTTTAAGAGAAGATTATTCAATAGGATTTAAAGATGTGAAGAAGGATTACTGGGGAAGAGGAATAATTGGTGCCGTGGTTAAAGCAGGAGTAATGAAGGGTTATCCTGATGGAACATTTAAACCCGATAGATTTATTACAAGGGCTGAGTTTCTCGTAATTGTCCTTAAGGCTATTGGTAGAGGAAAGGCAAGTTTCAATGTTTCAAGTATGTTTAGTGATGTTGATTCAAATTTCTGGGCTTATCCATTTATCATTGAAGCCACTGTTCCCCATGTGGTTATAAATCCAGAGAGGGTGGGAGAGATTAGGATAAAGGATAGAGTTTTTCCTGTGTTTAGTGAAAAATTTAATTCAATAGTGGAAATTGTTAAAGTAGGTGATAAAATAAAAGTGAGCCTTCCATTCCTTTATCCTGATTTAAGGGAGGTGGAAATAACTGTTAGTAGAGTAGGTGTTAAACCATGAAGAAACTCACCATTATTCTATTAATAATCTGTCTATTGGCAGGAGGGGTATTCTTCCTTTATAAAATAGGATTTATTACATTCAGGAGAGCAGACTTCTCTGGTAATCTCTACCCCCCAAAAAACTCAAAATTCTATCTTTACTACGATCTTAGCGATATTCCTCTTGAGAATTTTATAAAGGATGAGAAATTAACTAACTTCCTGTCTTATACTGAAAAAAATGGTTCAATCTTCTTTGTTGAGGATAAAGAGAATTCTTTTGTTGCATCTATAAATGCAAAGAGAGGAAAGGGTGATGAACTTGTCATGTTCCTTACAGATGAGATTAAAAAAAGCGGGGGTGTTGTTGAGAAAAAGAAGATCTCTTCTTTTACAGTTTATGAAATTGTTCCTTCATCAGAAAATCTAACACCTTACTCTCCCGTATCCCAACCATTCTATGTCTCCAATCTAAAGGATACAGTTATCTTTACCACATCTGTTGATACCTTCAAAAGTGTGATATATACAAAAAAGAAAGATTCACTCTTAAATACAGAGAGCTTTAAGAAGGTGATTGATAAGGTTCCATTAGATTCAAATATATTTGGATACTTTAATGTTAATTCTCAAAATATTGGTGAGGGAGGTTTTTATACAGAACTTCATGAGGATGCTCTCTTTGTGAAGGGTTTTTACAATAAAATTAATCCCACAACGCCAGTTCCCCTCTCCGAAACAATTTTAAGATTTGTAGGTAAAGACCCTTTCTTTATATTTGGAGTTAGAGGACTTGGAAATTTTCTATCTCAAGCTGTATCTTCTCTTCAGGAACAGAATCCCCTGATAGCTGGTTTTACTCAGGGGCTTGATATATTAGGTTTCCTATCACTTTTCAAGGAAGATGTAATAGTATCCCTCAATATGAAGGAGGAAAAACCAGACTTTGTTGTTGTCTCAAATCTTAAAGGAGCAAATGATGTAAGTAAAAAAATAGAGAATTTTAAAAGTTATCTATCGCAAAACTTTAACTTTTCCTTTATAAGAGTCCCCTTTGAAGATGCAGAGCTTATTCTTGGTAAAAGTTCATCTGGTGTAAATATAGCCATATCAATTCTTTCTAACTTTCTATTCTTGGGTAGCGAAGAAGGTGTAAAAAATTCAATAATCTATGGGAAGATTGGAGAGAGTAAGACTTTAAATGAACTTTTGAAAGGCTTGGGTTCAGATATTCAGGGAGATATAACAACCATACTCTTTCTGGATTTTTCAAAATTGAAAAATTTTGGTAAAGATAAAGTTCAAAACCTATCCAGCATCTACTTTGTTACGCTGGAGGAGAAGAAAGATGCAAATTTCATATTAAAAGTGGAGCTTAAGAAGGAGTAGATAGAGAAGAGAGGATACTGTTGATACAAAAATTACAGAGGGGATAATTAAGGAGTAAACCTTTCCTAAATTTGCTTTAAAATACCTCACAGTTACTATCAAACATAGATGGAGGGGAGACAGGAGAACGCCTGCCACTGCGCCTGTAAATGCAAGTCCCATCAGTGAAAGGGAGAGTTTTCCATTTATAAATAGGAAACTCTCTATCAACGGATAGGAGATACCAACAGATGTGGATGTGATACCTGTAACAAAGGTTACTATAAAAGGAAGGAAAAAGAGCAGAATAAGAGGACTTACATGAAGGGAAGTTAACTCAACAGATACTCTGCTTGCTATTCCTGAATTCATGATATTCTTAAAGAAGAATATCCCCAATGGTAGAAGGTAGTTCTCCAATTTAAAAGATTTTAAGAAATATTCCTTAATCTCTTTAGATTTTGGTTTTAAAAATATGAGGCTAAGAATTGTGGTTATAAGTATTGCATATACAACATCAAGTGAAACCACTGTGGAGAGAAGTATTATAAGGAGTATTGGAGAGAAATACTTTAAAAATTCACGGAAACTACCCTTCTC
>JAGGSY010000132.1 GCA_021158845.1 Caldisericia bacterium | reverse complement strand
GTATAAATACATACTCAGAAAAACTTATAGATAAACTTTTCCTTCTTGGTGCAGAAAGGATTGGATTACCAATTGATGTTGTAAATCCAAAACTTCATAAATCCCTTAGAGGAGGAGATTTCTTTAAAAAACTCCAATTTATTTTAAAAATGGGTGAAAAGCACAAGGGAAAAATTACAACACATATAATAGTTGGTCTTGGCGAAAGTGATAGAGAAATTCTATCCCTTTATGAAATATTTACAAAAAACAGTATAAAGGTTGCTCTCTTTGCATTCACTCCTGTAAGAGGAACAGAGCTTCAAGACTTAAATCCTCCAGATATTCTAAGATACAGAAAGATTCAGGTTGCTACAAAACTGATAGAGAAAGGTACTTCTCTATCAGATTTTGAGTTTGAAGAAGACAGACTCCTCAAGCTACCAAAAATCTCTATAGATGAACTAAAGAAACTCAACCCATTTGTTACAAGGGGATGCCCAGATTGCAATAGACCTTACTACAATGAGAAACCTAAAGGGACCATGTATAACTATCCATATAAGTTGAGTGAGGAGGAATGGGAAAAGGAAATTTCCCTCTTAAAATTATAAACTGGGGTTACTTTTCTCCATACAGAAACATGGCTATTGATGAAGCACTTCTTACATCAAGGAGAGAGGATAACTCCATTGTATTTAGAGTTTATGGATGGAAACCTTATAGTGTCTCCATCGGCTTCTTTCAATCTGTAGAAGAGATAAATTTAGAGTATCTCAGGGAGAAAAATATTCCTTTTGTAAGAAGACCCACTGGTGGAAAGGGAGTTTACCATGCAAATGAAATAACATACTCAATTGTAATACCCTCATCCCATGAAATTTATAAATTAAGTACTGTAGAATCCTTTAAAGTCATCTCAAGAATATTTTTAAATTTTTTAACCAGACTGGGGTTCAAACCTCAAATCACAAAAAAGAGTGGAGGAAAGCATAGTTTTTGTTTTTCCTCCTCCAACTACTACGAAATATCCATATATGGAAAAAAGATAGTTGGTTCTGCACAGAGAAGAAAGAGAGAGGGGATTCTTCAGCATGGTTCAATTCCCATATCTCTTGAGATGGAGGAGATAAAAAGGATCTTTTATTTAAAGGATACCTCTTTCTTTACATCTCTTGATAGATACATACCCAGTGTAAAGCTTCAATCACTTCTTGATATTCTTATCAGTGAAGTAAAGGAACTATTTGGAAAGGATGGAGTTTCATATTTAGAAAAACCAGAAGAAGGTATCATTCATCTTGCAAACAAACTTGAGAAGGAAAAATACAGCACCCATTCATGGAATTACAGAATATTAAAAGAGTTTAAGTAACATTCGTTTAAATGATTACAAATTGACAATAAAACCACATATTAAAAGTTTTTTTCTGCATATAAAAACTCTTGACAATCAGATTAAAAGATATAAAATAGAAATTGGTTAAAACTTTCGGTAAGGTAGGTGAAAGATTGTTCAAATGTAGTCTTTACTTAACAAAAGAGTTGATTCAAATATGCGGGTTAAAAACCTACCTTCACACAACACCTCATTTTTTGAATTCCACAAAACATTTTTTTTATAAAAAAATAAAGGAGGTGCATAAGTGGTAGACATTGAAAAAGCCAATCAGGAGGCTTTAAAACGTGTTCTTGATGCACAACCAGTATGGGTAGATGTCCAAAAAGCCATTGACGTCATTCCAGGTATGAAAAAGAATATGCTTCTACACGCGGGACCACCTGTCACATGGGAGAGAATGAGTGGACCACAGAAAGGTGCTGTTATGGGAGCCCTTGTCTATGAAGGTCTTGCTAAAACTCCAGAGGAAGCAGCAGAACTTGCTGCATCTGGTGAAATCATATTTGAACCAAACCATCATCATCATGCAGTTGGCCCAATGGCAGGTATTATTTCTCCCTCCATGCCTGTCGTTGTTATTGAGAACGAGACTTTTGGTAATAAAGCCTACTGCAATCTAAACGAGGGTATTGGAAAAGTCTTGAGAATGGGCGCCTACTCTCCCGATGTTATTGAGAGACTTAAATGGATGGAGGAAGTGGAACTTCCAGTTCTTCAGAAAGCAATAAGAAAGGCTGGAAAAATGGAGATGAAGCCAATTATGGCAGAAGCTCTTACAATGGGTGATGAGCTTCACAATAGAAGTAGAGCTGCATCATATCTTCTCTTCGCAAAAATCACTCCATACCTTCTTCAGACAATGGATGATATAAAGAAAACCAACGATGTAATTGATTTCATGTTCGCAAATATTCACACATTCCTTCCATTTGTAATGGCAAGCTGCAAGGCAAGTCTTGAACCAGCAGAGAATATTGAAGGAAGTTCAATGGTTACAGTTATGGCAAGGAATGGAACAGATTGGGGAATCAGAGTTTCTGGACTGGGAGATGAGTGGTTCACAGCACCATCACCTGTTCCAGATGTGCTTCTATTCCCTGGATTTAAGAAAGAGGATGTGGGACGTGATATTGGTGATAGTGCAATTATGGAAACGAACGGACTTGGAGGAATGGCAATTGCATCAGCTCCAGCCATTATCAAGTTTGTAGGTGGAACTGTAAAACTTGCAGTGAATAAGAACCGTGAAATGTATGAAATTACAGTAGGAGAGAACAATGCATACAAGATTCCATACTTTGACTTCAGAGGAACGCCAACAGGCGTAGACATTTTAAAGGTTGTTCAGAAGAATATACCTCCATTCCTTGATACAGGTGTGGCTCACAAGGATCCAGGAGTTGGTCAGGTTGGAGCAGGACTTGTCGATGCCCCAATGGAGTGCTTCAAGAAAGCAGTTGTTGCCTTTTCAAAGAAATATGGCAGTAAGTAATTAAATACTTAAAAAAGGAGGTTGGTTGATATGACCAACGAGGAATTCTTAAACTTGATGCAAAAAGCAAAACTTTATGATTTAACTCAGCCTTTAAGCATTTTCACTCCTCCATGGCCTCATGACAAAGCACTTGAGATTCACTTCTTTAAGAGAGTAACGGGAGCTTATGGAGGAGGACAAGGTGCAAATGGACAAATCTTAAACTGGAGCAATACCACAGGGACACACCTTGTTGGAGAGACTGCCTATCATTCAGGTGGCCGTGCAATAAGTGATATTAAACTTAAAGAACTTTCAGGACCTGGTGTCGTAGTTGATATATCAGATATGGTATCAGATTACAGCGTTTACACTCCTGAAATGATAATGAAAAAGGCAGATGTAAAAGAAGGAGACATTCTCATTATCTATACAGGATACAGCAAATACTCATGGGAGAAACCAGACTCCAGCGAATTCCACTACCTTGTGAGACACCCAGGACCCTCCATGGATTTCTTCGAATGGGCAATGAAGATGAAACTCAAATGGGTTGGTGTTGATTGTGGAATGGTTGAACATCCGATGAACACCCCAATAAGATGGTGGCATGAGAGAGAGTTTAAGAAGGCTCAGGAGAAGTTAAGGAAAGACTTTGGAAAAGAGTGGGGAGAGATGTTCCCTGAGGAAGAGTACTATGAGTTAATGCACATAAAGGTTCCAAAATCTCACCTTCTATTTGTTGAAAGCATTGGTGGAGATATTGATAAGGTAAAGGGAAAGAGATTATGGATTGCAGCAGAGCCAATTCCATTTATGGAAACTGAATCTGCATGGGCAAGAGTTGTAGCTTATGAAGCTCCAGAAGGTATGGACAACAATGAGTTCATCCAGATCATGGAATCAATGGAGCAGTATGACTTAACTGTTCCATTCAGCGTAAGGACACCACAGTGGTTAAACTACGAACCTCTCTCAATAAAGTATCATAAGAGAGTTGGTGGTCAGCAGTTTGGACTTGGAAGAAATGCATCCATCTGTAATGCAAGTATTCACCTTGCAACACACATGGATGGTGAAAAGCACTTCTATCCAGCAGGAAGAACAATAGGTGAAACTCCACTGGAGGACTGGGTTGGTCCAGGAGTTATAGCAGATATCTCTGATATGGTAAGTAACTCCAGTGTTTACACCCCTGAAATGATAAAGAAAGTTGTTGATATCCGTAAAGGTGATATCCTTATTATAAAGACTGGATGGTACAAGTATGGATGGAATAGCCCTGATTCAGATGAGTTTAGATACATGGTTAAACACCCAGGACCATCCCCTGATTTTGCTCAGTGGGCACTTGATATGAAGATAAAGTGGATAGGGGTTGATGCAGTAAGCGCCGACCACCCAATGAACACGATAATGAGAATCTGGCATCCAAGAACATTTGAAGAGGCAAACAAAAAACTCATCGAACAGTTTGGTAAAGATTGGGATGAGATGTATCCAATTGATGAATTCTATCAGGTAATGCACATTAAACTCTTCCCGAAACACCTTGTACATGCTGAAAACCTTGCAGGAGATATTGCTCATCTTCCAAGCGGAAGATACTATATTGCAGCATTTGTAGTTAAGGGTATGGAACTTGAGTCAGCATGGGGTAGATTTGTTGCCTGGAAGATGAAGGAGTAAAGAGGTATAAATTTAAAAAGCCCCAGGAATTCCTGGGGCTTTTTTATTTTGTTTCTCTTTTAAATTAAACCTCAATCTCCTCAGGAATAATTATCTTTTCGTTCTTCTTTATGAGTTCCTCTGGTGGATTGGGTTTGAAGAATGAGCCATGTGCTACATGCTCAAGGTAATCTTTTTTAATCTCCTCTTCCCACTGCTTCTTTGAGAGATAGTAAATTTTTGCTCCACCAAGTTCATGCTGATACTCAGGCCATGGATATGTTGGAAGTGCCATACGGAGTCCACCCAGTCTCCAACCATTGTAACTTTCAAATGTTGCCCAGAACTCCTCATTTTTACATATCTCAAAAGCATACCATGCCTTTGCATAGAATAAAACTGCACCTGCATTCACTTTTCTCTTGAATGCCATGGTGTGGAGAGAAATATTCACCTTCTCGTCTCTTATTCTTCCATTGGCCATCCCTACTGGAACTCCATTCTCTAAGCCAAGGAAGAAATACTCGTCTTTCATTCTTTTTCTCTTAATGGCAAGAAGTTCTGCAAAAACTCTTGCTCCAACGATGTCATAGAAATCATATTCAACATCAAGGTATTTTTTAATAAAACCAAGCATCGGATCAATCTCTTCTTCCTTGATTGGGCGGATCAAAACCTGATGCTTGTTTCCTTCCCTGTCAACAATCTCAGACCACATTGGTGGCATTTCTGGAGCATTCAAAGGTGCCTGAACAAGTCCCTCCAACCACTCTGCTTTAAATGTGTACTCAGTCTTCCTTAACTTTGCTGGAATTGGTTTTTTCATGGTGCCTCTACCTCCTTAAAGTTTTCTATTTAAATTTTATGGTTAAATCCTCTCAATGTCAATAAAATCTAAATTTCACACTAATTCACAAGTTTCTCTAAAAGATTTTTTACTATGGCATATGCGTTTAACCTACCT
>JAGGSY010000131.1 GCA_021158845.1 Caldisericia bacterium | reverse complement strand
AAAATACTTAAATTTCATCACTCACCTCCAAAGTTTTTTGAGAAGATAAAGAAATCATAGAAATCAACCTTTCCATCAAAATTGAAATCACAAATAGAATTATAGTTTTTATCTCCTTTAATAGAAAGGAAGGCATCGTAAAAAATTGTTAGATCTCTTTTATCTACCACCTCATCATCATTTAAATCAGAAAGGTTTTTGTTTTCATAAACCACAACTCTTAAAACAGTGGAGTAATCCCCAATTCTCACATTAACAAAATACTCATCAGGAGGAGTATCATATTTCGTCAAAAAGGTTATGGTTTTATCATCATCTATTTCAAAAGGAATGGGAGAATCAACCTTTAAACTGTCTTTACTACTGCCCCTTATAATCCTTATATGGACTTTTCTTTCTCTTCCCTGTTTCAAAGAAAAATTCCTTGGAAAAAGGGAGTAATCTTCATCTCTGTAGGAAACCGAAGGATCTCCAAAGAGGTTGAATACAAAGAAGTTGTGCTGACCAGAAAAATCATTTATTGAAAGAGCATTATCCCATTTTGATAAATAAAGAGCTTCACCCGAAGATTCAGAGAGATTAAAGAATCTCTCTGTAAATTTTAAAACTTCCTTAGATATTGGAGAATCAGGATTTCCATAAGCAACCCTTGTTGCACCTATATAATTTACACCTCCAAACCTAAGAGCCGTCATGGCGAGATTTGGTTTCTCAGTTTCTGCTGTAAGGCATCCCATTCCAAAGATAACTCCATTTGAAATTCCAGTTTCTTCTATGAGATTTCTTGACAGAAAAACAGACCACGAACCCTCTCCATCATCAAACCTATCATTTCTGTTTCTATCATTCCATATCCTTCTATAAACTCCATTGCTACTCCCATGTCCAAAAAATGCAATAAAGTTGTAATTTTTGTTTATCTCTTTCTTTACATTGTTAATATTTAATGGGTAGGTGGAATCATACTTTGATTTACCATCTCCTTCCTTTTCATACATGGTAACTACATTGCTATTAAGATTTTTAAAAATACCTTTTCTTAGAATCTCCATTGTTTTTGCACCATCTGCATTATTCTTTGGATAGTCCCCATATTCCTTCTTAAACCAGAGCATTGCCCCCATGAGAAGAACCTTGTTCTTCTCTCTTACACTCTTATATTTTCTTAGACTATCCACATACTTCTCTATCCCACTCCTATCTGTAAAGGGAATTCTACCTACAAAAACATCTGGAAAATAGGAAAAACTGTCTTCTCCATACTCTCCCATGGTTTTATCTTTATCTGTATCAAAATCGCTGGTAAGATTTGCATAGTAAAAATCTGAGGGAATTCTTTCATAAGAATCGTCTCTTGTGTTCTTCTTTGGGAAAAATATGGGCTGAGGGATATAACGATAACTTCCCACAAGAAGTACATACTTAAAATGAAGTTCTTCAAGCTTTTCTTTCAGAAAATTTCTGATTTTTTCTGCTCTGTCCTTTCCAAAAGTCTCTTTTTCTATCTCTTCCAGAGTAAAAACTTTAACCCTATAGCCCTGTTCCTTTTTAAACTCCTCAAGAGGCCTCACATTCTCCCTATATTTTTCCCTAACCAAAATTACATAATCCACGCTATTGGTGGAGGAAATTACCGGAAATTGGGTAATTAGAAAAATTAATGCGAGCACAATAAAAATTACTTTTTTCATCTTTTCCCCTCCTTTTTTCTTCTCTTAATGAAATTCTACCATTTATAGTATAATTAAAAAAACCTTGAAAGGAGGATGAAATGAACTATCCCTTAAGAAAAAGAATAGAAAAGTTTCAAGAGCGTTTTGACGACCTTAAGAAGAGGGATCTCTACTTTTATCAGGCTGAGATAGAGGAGATAAATGGAGCACACGCCATTGTTGAGGGAAAAGATATGATAATATTTGCCTCCTACTCCTATCTTGGTCTTATCAATCACCCGAAGATAAATGAAGCGGCAAAGAAAGCTATAGATGAACTTTCAACAGGAACACATGGAGTTAGACTCCTTGCAGGAACAACAAGGCTTCACAACGAGCTTGAGAGAAAAATTGCTGAGTTTAAAGGGAGGGAGGCAGCGGCAGTCTTTAGCAGTGGTTATGTGACAAATCTTACAACCATATCAACACTTCTTGGGAAGGACGATTATATCTTCTGTGATAAATATGACCATGCAAGTATTGTGGATGGTGCCATTCAGTCAAGGGCAAACTTTATAAGATTTGACCACAATGACATGGAACATCTTGAGGACCTTCTAAAAGAGGTTCCGGATGATAAGGTGAAGTTGATTGTGGTGGATGCAGTATACTCAATGGATGGAGATATGACACCTCTCCCTGATTTAATAGAGTTGAAGGAGAAGTATAACGCAATACTCATGGTGGATGAAGCACACTCCCTCGGTGTGCTTGGGGAACATGGGAGAGGTATAGAGGAGCACTTTCATGTGGAAGGAAAAGTGGATATAGACATGGGAACTCTCTCAAAAACCATACCATCTGTAGGAGGATACATTGCAGGAGATAAAGACCTCATTGATTATGTAAAGCACAACTCCCGAGCATACATATTCTCTGCAGCTCTTCCACCACCAGCAGTTGCTGCTGCAAAGGCCTCCTTCGATGTAATTGAGGAAGAACCGTGGCGTAGGGAAAAACTCTGGGAAAATATAGAACACTTTGTTTCTGGTCTTAAAAAGCTTGGATATGATACCATGAACACTCAATCTGCAGTTGTCCCTGTTCTTCTTGGAGAAGATGAGCTTGCCCTTAAACTTACAAGGAAACTCTGGGATGAGGGAATCCTCATATTCCCCATACTTACTCCAGCAATTCCTCCAAAGACAGCAAGACTCCGTTGTTGTGTAATGGCTTCCCATTCACATGAGGACATAGAGAAAACTCTAAAGGCTTTTGAAAAGGCAGGGAAGGAATTAGGGATAATATAATAAATGAATGGGAAAGATACTGATAGTTGATGATGAACCAGATATAGTTGAACTTGTAAAAATTAATCTTGAAAAGAATGGATTTGATGTTATCTCATCTTACACTGGAAGAGAAATTTTTAATCTTTTTAAAAAATTCAGTATAGACCTTGTAATACTTGACCTTATGCTTCCAGATATAGATGGTCTTGAGATATGTAAGATCTTAAAATCGGAGAATGAAACAAAAAATATACCAATAATAATGCTTACAGCAAAAGACACTGAGATTGATAAAGTCCTTGGACTTGAACTTGGAGCAGACGATTATATAACAAAACCTTTCTCTCCAAGAGAATTGGTGGCAAGAGTGAGAGCTGTTTTGAGAAGAACAAGAAAACCCTCAGATGAGAGTATCTTAAAGTTTGATAACATCCTGAGGATAGATCTTAAGAAATTTGAAGTCTTTGTCAATGGAAAAAAAATTAATCTAACTACCACAGAATTTAAGCTGTTGAAGGCACTCGCCATTAGAAGGGGTGAGGTTCTCTCAAGGAATGAACTCCTTGACTATATATGGGGCAGCGAGAAGATAGTTATTGATAGAACTATTGATGTTCATATAAAGCACTTAAGAGAGAAATTGGGAAAGGTGGGCAAATTTATCAAAAATGTTAGAGGTGTAGGATACAAACTGGATTTATGAGAAAAAACACCATTTTTAGAAAAATATTCATCAATTTTGTAATTGTAATTTTCATTACAGCAGGATTATTCCTTCTTTTTAGTTCACAGATAGTAAAAACTTACTATATAAACACTCTTTCAAAAGACCTGGAACAGGTTGCAAGAACAGTCTCATCCTCTGTAAAATTCATGCATTCATCAAATGAGAAGGAATCTATACAGGAATTTGTGAAGGAAATAGGTCTTTCAAGGGGATACAGAATAACAATAGTGGGAAGTGATGGAGTTGTATGGGGAGACAGCGAAAAAAATCCTGAAGAGATGGAGAACCACAAAAATAGACCTGAAATAATTAAAGCCCTTAAGGGTGAAATAGGTACATCCATAAGATACAGCAAAACAACAAAAGAATACATGCTATATGTAGCGGTTCCTATAAGAAGAGATGGAGAGATAATTGGAGTGGCAAGAGCAAGTATGTTCATGAAAAGTATATATAACCTCATAAACACCCTTAAAACAAGACTCATCTTCTCTACCCTCCTTTCTTCTATTGCAGCTCTTTTACTCTCATATTTTCTTTCAAAAGGAATCACAACACCCATAAAGGAACTTGTGGAGTTTTCAAAGAGAATATCAATGGGTGTATTCTCTGAAGGAACAATCCCAAAAAGGAATGATGAGATTGGAGAATTGATGGAAAATATGAATATCATGGCTAAAAGGATTGGCAAACTTGTGGAAAACTTAAAAAGTGAGAGTGAAACTCTGGAGACAATAATAAAGTCCATAGACGAAGCAATTCTTCTTATAGATGGGAATGGTGTGATAAAACATGCCAATGATGAATTTAAAAATTTGATAGGAAAGGAGAAGGTGGAGGAAAGATACTACTGGGAAGTTGTTAAGGATGATGAATTAAGAAAGTTCATTAAAAAAGCGCTGGATAAGGAATCAATGAGAGAGAGAATTCAGATAAAGGATAGAAACTTTATTTTAAGTTCAAGGAAAATTGAAACAGCAAATAAAATCCTTGTAACTTTTTATGATGTCACAGAACTCCAGAAGTACGAAGAAATGAAAAAGGAATTCATAGGGAATTTATCCCATGAGTTAAAAACACCCTTGACCTCCATTAAGGGTTTTGTTGAGGTAATGAAGGAGGAGGGGAAATTAAAGTACATAGATATTATTGAAAGAAATATAGATAGAATGATCCAGATTGTAAAAGATATCCAGATGCTTTCAAAACTGGAATACAGAAAAACGAAAGCTCAGATTGAGTCTGTTGATGCTTTGGATATATTAAAAGATATAGAGAAACTCTTTTACAAAAAGGCAGAGGAGAAGGGATTAAATCTTCTAATAGAAGTAGAGGAAAAACCATTTTACATAAAGGTTGATCCATATCTCTTTGAAGAGATGCTTGTAAACCTTGTGGACAATGCAATAAGATACACAGATAGAGGAAGTGTTAGTGTAAAGATATATAGAGGCAAAGGAGGGTTCTTTGTGGAGGTGAAGGATACAGGAATTGGGATACCAAAGGAGCACATTGATAGAATATTTGAAAGATTCTATGTTGTTGATAAATCAAGATCAAAGAGAACAGGGGGGACTGGTCTTGGTCTCTCAATAGTGAAACATATAGTATTATTACACAATGGAAAAATAGATGTGAGAAGTGTCCCAGGGGAAGGAACCACATTTACAATTTTTATCCCCCAAAATCCTTAACACAAATTTAACAAAAAATTTATACCTAATTAACCCTCTCCCACTATAATGTTAACGAAAAACTTTTTAGGAGGTTTTTTATGAGAAAACTTTTAATTCTTTTGGTGGTAGTATCACTGGCAATCTCTATGATTTTAACCGGGTGCAAAAACGAAGAGACACCTTCCAAAGAACCTCAAAAAAATATTGAGCTCATAGGAGCAGGAGCAACTTTTCCTCAACCACTATACACAAAGATGTTTGATGTCTATTACAAGAACACCGGGGTTAAGGTTAACTATCAGG
Organism: Caldisericia bacterium; assembly: GCA_021158845.1. Lineage (NCBI taxonomy): Bacteria > Pseudomonadati > Caldisericota > Caldisericia > Caldisericia bacterium. The sequence continues at coordinate 4,223 of JAGGSY010000131.1, read as the reverse complement.
GAATTGGTTCAGGAGGAGGGATAAGGCAACTTCTTGAGATGGCGGTAGATTTTGGTGCCACTGATGCCTATATGTCTGATGATCAGCTTAAAGAGGCACCACAGAAGATTGTACACATTCCTATGGCACTTGGAGCAGTGGTTGTAACATACAATCTTGAGGGAAATCCAAAGCTTAAGCTTGACGGAGAAACAATATCAGATATCTTTCTTGGAAAAATAACAAAGTGGAATGATGATAGAATTAAAAGACTAAATCCAGATGTAAATCTTCCGGATATGAATATTACAGTTATTCATAGATCTGATGGAAGTGGAACGACATTTATATTCACAGATTTTCTATCCAAAGTAAGTGAGGAGTGGAAAGAAAAGGTGGGTTGTGGAAAATCACTGAACTGGCCTGTGGGACTTGGTGCAAAGGGAAATCCCGGAGTTGCTGGGCTTGTAAAACAAACACCTGGTTCAATTGGATATGTAGAACTTTCCTATGCCGAGGAGAACAACCTTCCATACGCCATGATAAAGAACAAAAAGGGTAATTTCATCAATCCATCACTTGAGAGCGTATCTCTTGCAGCAAATGTTCCCCTTCCCGACGATACAAGGGTTAGACTCACAAACACAGATGCAGAGAAGGGTTATCCCATATCAAGTTTCACATGGATAATAGTGTATGAGAATCAGAACTACAAAGGAAGGAGCAAGGAAAGAGCAGAAGAACTTGTAAAACTGCTGTGGTGGATGATTCATGAAGGGCAGGAATACAACGAACCTCTTTTATATGGGAGACTTCCAAAGGCAGCGGTAGAAAAGGCAGAAAGAATAATAAAGGGAATCAATTATGATGGAGAGCCACTCCTTAAGCAATAATCACAAAAGATCCCTCAAGGATAATGTGGAGAGGGGAGAGAGGTTTTTCAGAGCCTTTCTCCTCTCCCTTGGTGTATTTATGATCCTCCTTGTCTCCTCAATTCTTCTAACCCTCGTCTTAAACTCTCTCCCATCCATAAAAGAATTTGGTCTTTCCTTCTTTACAGGAGCAACATGGGATCCTGTGAATGGGAAGTTTGGCGCCTTACCATTTCTTATGGGAACGCTTCTAACATCCATTCTCTCACTTTTAATCTCAATCCCTTTCTCCCTTTCAATATCAATACTTATTTCAGATTATATAAAAGGTGGATTGCTTTCCTCCATTCTTCAAATATTCACAGAACTCGTTGCTGGTATCCCCTCTGTTGTGATAGGATTGTGGGGACTCTTCGTTCTTGTCCCTCTTGTTAGAAAACTTGAGACAAAAGTAGGTATCACACCATACGGAGTTGGAATATTCACTGCATCTATCATTCTCGCAATAATGATAATTCCATACTCTGCATCCATAGGGAGAGAGGTTCTCTCTCTTGTCCCGAAAGAGATAAAAGAAGGGGGATTCTCTCTTGGAGCAACAAAGTTTGAAGTTATAAAAAACATATCTCTTCCATACGCAAAATCCGGCATACTTGCAGGTTTCCTTCTCTCCTTTGGAAGAGCTTTTGGAGAAACAATGGCTGTAACAATGGTTATAGGCAACTCCAATAAAATTCCAAAAAGCATTTTTATGCCAGGAAACACAATGGCAAGTGTGATAGCCAATGAATTTGCAGAGGCAACAACAAAACTTTACATCTCCTCTCTCATTGAGATGGCTCTTCTTCTGTTCCTCGTCTCAACGGTGATAAATATATTTGGAAGGTATGTGATAAAGAGGTTGAGCAATGAAGAAACTGAAGGGAAGAATCTTTCTTGATAGGGTATTCTTTTTTACAATAGTGGCTCTTTCAACCATAACCATTGTTCCACTATTCTTAATATTATTCCACATTATAAAAAATGGAATATCTGCGATAAATTGGGATTTCTTCTTCTCTCTTCCAAAACCTACAGGAGAAGAGGGAGGAGGAATAGCCAACGCAATAGTTGGTTCAGCCATTATAGTAGGAATTGCAACACTTCTCTCGGTTCCCTTAGGTGTATTTACAGGGGTTTACCTATCAGAAAATAGAGAGACAAAACTATCAAATGTAGTGAGAACTCTTACAGAGATACTCCAATCTACTCCCTCAATAGTAATGGGTATAATTGGCTACATCTGGCTTGTAAGAACTATGGGAACATTCTCAGCCCTTGCTGGTGGAATTGCACTTGGAATAATGATGCTCCCAATAATTGTAAGAACAACAGAAGAGGTTTTAAATTTAATACCGGAAGATATGAAGGAGGCTTCGTATGCCCTCGGTGTCCCATATCACAGGACAATACTTAAAGTTGTTCTTCCTGCAGGATTTAATGGTATAATGTCGGGGATACTTCTTGGAATATCCAGAATTGCTGGAGAAACGGCACCTCTTCTCTTCACAAGTTTTGGAAACCAGTTCATGAACCTAAACATCTTAAAACCCATGAGTGCAATCCCTCTTGTAATATTTGTGTACTCTTCAAGCCCTTATCCTGACTGGTGGAGAATGGCATGGGGAGCTTCATTTATCCTCGTTATATTTGTCCTAATTTTGAATATATTGGGGAGGTTATTAGGAACAAGATGGAAAACAAGATTTTAAGGATAGAGAATCTAAATGCATACTACGGCGATAATCATGTTTTAAAGAACATAAACATGGAAATTTATGAGAAGAAGATAACTACAGTGATGGGTCCATCAGGTTGTGGAAAAACAACCTTTATTAGATGTATAAACAGACTTCACGAACTCACACCAAATGCAAAGGTGGAGGGTAAAATCTTTCTAAGAGGAAAAAACATCTATGAAATGCATCCTGTTGTTGTGAGACAGAAAATCGGCATGGTTTTTCAAAGACCAAATCCCTTTCCAACGATGAGCATCTATGACAATGTTATTGCAGGATATAAATTAAATGGGATAAAACTTACAAGAGAGGAGAGGGATAAAATCGTTAAGGAGAGTTTGGAAAAGGTTGGTCTCTGGGATGAGGTGAAGAATTTTCTCTTCAAAAGGGGAACATTTCTCTCTGGTGGACAACAGCAGAGACTTTGCATTGCAAGGGCAATCGCTATGAATCCAGAGATTCTACTTCTGGATGAGCCAACTTCAGCCCTTGACCCCATAGCTACAAGGAGAATTGAAGAGCTTATAGTAAAATTAAAAGAAACGGTTACAATACTCCTTGTTACTCATAACATTGCTCAAGCTGGAAGAGTATCAGATTATACAGCTTTCTTCTACATGGGAGAAGTCATTGAGTTTGGAACAACAGAAAAGATGTTTACCGTGCCAGAAAATAAAAAAACAGAGGAGTATCTAACTGGAAAATTTGGATAATGGAGGTATTGAATGAGAATACTCGAAAACAAATTAAAGCTTTTAAAGGAGGAATTGACAGACCTTGTTGCCTCTGTAAGAAAAACAATAAATGATTCAATGGAAGCTCTGAAGAACAGGGATGAAAACTTATGTAAAAGGATAATTGAAGGAGATGATGAGATTGATTTTAAATCTATAGACCTTGAGAGGAAAGTCCTACAGATAATAGCCACTCAACACCCCCAAGCAGAAGATTTAAGGATTGTAAGCTCCATTCTCTTTATAAATATTGATCTTGAACGAATGGCAGATCATTGCGTTGATATAGCAGAGGAGACTCTAACCATAGTGGATAAACCACACCTTAAACCCCTCATTGACCTTCCAAGGATGAAGGATACTTGTATTGAGATGCTTGACGGAGCTATAGAATCCTTTTTGAATAAAGATGTAGACCTTGCCATGAAGATAATTGAAAAGGATGATATACTTGACAAACTCAACTGGCAGATATTCAGAGAACTTTTAACATACATGATGGAGGATCCAAGGAATATAAGAAGAGCAAATGCACTAATACTCATAAGTCAACACTACGAGAGAATTGGAGACCACATAACAAATATCTGTGAAAGAACTATATATATTGTGGAAGGGAAGATGCTAAAGACAAATCCCCATCAGCAGAGGTATTAAAACCACAGAAACAATAAAGAATTGACTTAATTTAAGCATCTGGATTTTTATCCTTTGGAAGGGGCTTCAAGCCTCCCTTCTGGTATATCAACAATTATTTTTTTATGGTGAATAAATCTTTTCTAATTTAAATGCATCAAGATTTAGAATGTATATTGAGATGTTGAAATCCTCCTTAGAAGGATATGAACTAATTATAAGGT